>JAKAMD010000119.1 GCA_021823875.1 Pseudomonadota bacterium
TGCATCTTCGAACGCCGTAACAGCCATGATGCGGCAGAAGAAGCGCTCGACGGCGCCGCGCTGCCGGAAGGCGGACGCTGGTTCTCGCCCCGGCGCTGATGCTGCTGATGCTGCTGAAGCTGATGCTGCTGCGCCTGTCCCTGTGACAGGCGCTATTTTTTTTCGATCTCCGCCATCACCGCGGCGGCTTCCTTGAAAGCGTGATTAGCGGCCGGCACGCCGCAATAGATTGCCTGCTGCAGGATGACTTCCTTGATGTCGTCGGCCGAGAAGCCACCTTCGACGAGCGCGGCGCGCACATGCATGCGGAACTCATCCCACTGGCCGATCGCCAGCATGGTGCCAATGACCAGGATGCGGCGCGTGCGTTCATCGAAATGCGGCCGCGTCCACACCTCGCCCCAGGCGGCGCGGGTAATGAAGTTCTGAAACTCATCGTTGAAGGCGGTCTTGTTGGCATTGGCGCGATCGACCCAGGCATCGCCCAGCACCTTGCGCCGCTGCACCATGCCGCGGTCGTAGCGTTCCTTCTCGTCCATCGCGCCGCCCTCGGTTCGGTCAGGTCAGAAGGAAGTCGAGCACCGCCTCGGTATAGGCCTTCGGCTGCTCCATATTGGAGATATGCGCGGCCTCCAGGCTTGCGAGCTTGGCGCCCTTGATCTGGTTGCGGATCGCTTCGCCCGCCGACGGTGGCGTTGCGGCGTCCTGCGCGCCGACGATCACCAGCACCGGTGCCGTGATGCGTGGATTGCTGTCGCGGAAATCCATGTCGCGCACCGCCTCGCAGCAGCCGATATAGCCGGCCAGCTGGGTGGCGGTGAACATCGCCTTCATGCGCGCCATGGTCTCGGGCGCGCGCGCGCGGAAGCCCTCGGTGAACCAGCGCTGCATATTGGCGTCGACCAGCGCGTCGAGACCTTTCTCGCGGACGAACTTGATGCGGTCGTTCCAGGGGCCCTTGTCGGCGTAATAGGCATTGGTGTTGGAGAGCACCAGTTTCTCGACGCGCTCGGGCGCATTGGCGCCGAGCCATTGCCCGACCATGCCGCCCATCGACAGCCCGCACCAGTTGGTCTTCTCGATGCGCAGCGCATCGAGCACGGCGATCACGTCGCGCCCAAGCCGCTCCATGGAATAGGGCCCCTGCGGCACCCCGGACTGGCCATGGCCGCGGCGGTCGTAGCGGATGACGCGGAAATGCTCGGTGAAGGCCGGCATCTGGTCGCCCCACATGCTCAGATTGGTACCGAGCGAGTTCGACAGCATCAATGCCGGCGCGCCCTCGCGGCCCTCGACCTCGATATGGATGGGGCAACCGTCGTCTGTGTTGATCACGGGCATGGATTTTCTCTCCCGGCGCATTGGCGTTGCTGATTGTCGCGCCGGGCGACAGACTTAATGGGCCCTGCGCGCGCTTGCAAAGCTCTTTTCAGAGGGTCCGCGAGGGCTTAAGTCCTGAGTCGGCGGCTTTCGGGCCGGGTGCGACAAGGAGTGTTGGCGATGGCTATGACAATGACGGGCGAGGTTATGCTTTCCGCGACCCGCGATGTGGTATGGGCCAAGCTCAACGACGCCGAGGTGCTCAAGGCCTGCATTCCGGGCTGCGAGGAGCTCAACAAGAATTCCGACACCGAATTCCAGGCTGTTGCCGTCACCAAGATCGGGCCGGTGAAGGCGCGTTTCAAAGGAAAGGTCCAACTCACCGACCTGGACCCGCCGAATGGCTATCGCATTTCCGGGGAAGGCGACGGCGGCGTCGCCGGCTTCGCCAAGGGGGGTGCGACCGTCACCCTGGCCGAGCAGGAGGGCGGCACGCTGCTGACCTACAATGTGGAGGCGCAGATCGGCGGCAAGCTGGCCCAGCTGGGTCAGCGCTTGGTCAATGGCGCCGCCAAGAAGATTGCCGACGAATTCTTCAAGAATTTCGCGGCGACCATGCAACCGGCGAGTGCCTGAGCGGGTACTCCCGGGCCTTTGGCCAATTCAGGGTCGGGTGCCGGAATGCGCGAAATCGTGCGCTGGCAAGATAATTCCGGCCGTTCACATCGCTGTGAGCCGCTTTTATCCTTTGAATAACTTGACCCGGCAGCCGGCTGGGGTTCAAAGTCGTCCATCGTTCCAAGGCGCAACCGGACAAAATTGGCTCGATTTCAGGTCCGAGCGAGCGCCGCCCGCGCCGGGCTACGCGAAAAGAGGGCTTTTTGGGGCCCCAACAGGGAGGATGCTCATGCCTGCGGTCTCCATGACGGTGAACGGCAAGCCGGTCAGTGGCGAGGTTGAAGCGCGCACCTTGCTGGTGCAATTCCTGCGCGAGAACCTGCGGCTCACCGGAACCCATGTCGGCTGCGACACCTCACAGTGCGGGGCCTGCGTCGTGCATATCAACGGGATTGCCGCCAAATCCTGCACCACGCTCGCGCTTCAGTGCGAAGGGGCCACCATTACCACCATCGAGGGTCTGGCCGCGGCGGACGGCACGCTTCATCCGATGCAGGAGGCTTTCCGCGATAACCACGGGCTGCAATGCGGCTACTGCACGCCCGGCATGATCATGTCGGCGCTCGATATCGTGCGCCGCAATGGCAACGAACTCGACGAACACACCATCCGCGAACAGCTCGACGGCAATATCTGCCGCTGCACGGGCTACCACAACATCGTCAAAGCGATCGCCGCCGGCGCCAAGACCATGGCGCGCTAGGCCAACAGGAAACGGAGAGTCGTAAGGAAAGCGACCGGAAACGTCTTTCAATAAGCAATCAGGGAGGAGACCGCCATGAGCGCGACCGGAATCGGCGCGGCGGTGCGCCGCAAGGAAGACATCCGCTTCATTACCGGAAAAGGCCAATACACCGATGATGTGATACGGCCGGGCGAGACCCGCGCCGTGTTCGTACGTTCCCCGCATGCGCGCGCCAAGATCAAGCGCATCGATACGGCGGCGGCGAAGGCGATGCCAGGCGTCGTCGGCGTCCTGACCGGCGCCGAGCTTGCCGCCGACAAGGTCGGTGGCCTGATCTGCGGCTGGATGATCCATTCCAAGGACGGCTCGCCCATGAAGATGGCGCCGCATCCGGCACTGGCGGCCGAGACCGTCAACCATGTCGGCGACGCGGTCGCGGTGGTGATCGCTGAGACGCAGGCGCAGGCACGCGACGCGGCCGAAAAGGTCAAGGTTGATTACGAGCTCTTGCCGGCGGTATCCGATCCGGCCAAGGCCAAGAACGGCCCGCAAATCCACGGCGTGGCGCCGAAGAACACGATCTACGAATGGTCGCTCGGTGATGCCAAGGCGGTGGATAGCGCCTTCGCTGCCGCCAAGCACGTCACCAAGCTCGACATCGTCAACAACCGCTTGGTGCCCAACGCGATCGAGCCGCGCGCGGCGCTTGCAGAATATGACTCCGGCACCGATCAGCTCACGCTGTGGAATACCTCACAGAACCCGCATGTCGCGCGGTTGGTGATCTCGGCTTTCGTCGGCATCGCCCCCGAGCATAAGCTCAGGGTAATTGCGCCCGATGTCGGCGGCGGTTTCGGCTCCAAGATCTTCATCTATCCGGAGGAAGTCGTCTGCCTGTGGGCGGCACGCAAAGTGAAGCGGCCGGTGAAGTGGACCGCCGAACGTCACGAATCCTTCGTGACTGATGCGCATGGCCGCGATCATATCACCCATGCGGAACTTGCGCTCGACGAGCACGGCAAGATTTTAGGCCTGCGTGCCAAGACGATCGCCAATCTCGGCGCCTATATGTCGACCTTCTCGTCCTCGGTGCCGACTTATCTCTACGCCACGCTGCTGTCGGGCCAGTACGACATTCCGCAAATCTATTGCGAGGTCGATGCGGTCTACACCAATACCGTGCCGGTCGATGCCTATCGCGGCGCCGGCCGTCCGGAGGCGACTTTCGTGGTCGAACGGCTGGTGGAAGTGGCGGCGCGCGAGATGGGCATCGATCCCGCCGACATCCGCAAGCGCAATTTCATCAAGGCGTTCCCGCACCAGACGCCGGTGATCATGGCCTATGATGCCGGCGATTATAACGCCTCGCTCAAGAAGGCGATGGACCTCGCCGACGTGAAGGGCTTCAACAAGCGCAAACGCGAATCAGCGCGCCACGGCAAGCTGCGCGGCCTCGGCTACTCGACCTACATCGAAGCTTGCGGCATTGCGCCCTCTCAGGCAGTCGGCTCGCTCGGCGCCGGCGTCGGCTTGTGGGAGAGCGCTGAGGTGCGGGTCAACCCGACCGGCAGCGTGGAAGTGCTCACCGGGAGCCACGCGCACGGCCAGGGCCACGAGACCACCTTCGCGCAGCTCGTGTCGGAACGGCTCGGCATTCCGTTCGAGAACGTTTCGATCGTGCATGGCGACACCGACAAGGTGCAGTTCGGCATGGGCACCTATGGTTCGCGCTCGGGCGCGGTCGGCATGTCGGCGATCGTCAAGGCGCTCGACAAGGTCGAGGCCAAGGCCAAGAAGGTCGCCGCGCATATGCTGGAGGCGGCCGAAGGCGACATCGAGTTCAAGGACGGCAAGTTCACCGTCGCCGGCACCGACAAGTCGGCGGCCTTCGGCGACGTCGCGCTCAACGCTTACATCGCGCACAAATTCTCCGGCCAGGAACTGGAGCCGGGACTGAAGGAGACTTCCTTCTACGATCCGACCAACTTCACTTTCCCGGCCGGCTGTCACATCTGCGAGGTCGAGGTCGACACCGAGACTGGCAAGACCGAGATCGTCAACTGGACCGCAGTCGACGACTTCGGCACCGTGATCAATCCGATGATCGTGGAAGGCCAGGTGCACGGCGGCATCGCGCAAGGGGTGGGGCAGGCGCTGCTCGAGGGCGTGGTCTACGACAAGGATGGCCAGCTCGTGACCGGCTCGCTCATGGACTACACCATGCCGCGCGCCCATGACCTGCCGTCGTTCAAGGTCGGAACCACGGAGACCAAATCGCCGTCCAATCCGCTCGGCATCAAGGGCTGCGGCGAGGCCGGCGCGATCGCGGCGCCCGCCGCGGTCATCAATGCCATCACCGACGCCATCGGCAGCGAGGCGCTCACGATGCCGGCCACCGCCAATACGGTATGGACGGCACTGCAACGAGCCAAGCCGCGCGCGGCCGCGTAATTTCAGGGAGAGACCGATGTATGATTTTACCTTCCATCGCCCGACCACGGTGCGTCAGGCGGCCGGGCTGTTGGCGCGCAATCCGGAGGCGAAGCTCCTCGCCGGCGGCCATTCGCTGCTGCCGGTGATGAAGCAGCGGCTGGCGCAGCCGTCCGCGCTGATCGATCTGTCGTTAATCGATGGGCTCGATACCATCGAGCAAAAGGGCCGCGCGGTGGTGATCGGCGCCATGGCGCGTCATGCCGACGTCGCCAAGTCGCCGGTCGTGATCGCCGCAATGCCGGGGCTCGCTTCGGTGCCGGGCTCGGTCGGCGATCCGCAGGTGCGCAACCGCGGCACCATCGGCGGCTCGATCGCCAACAACGATCCGAACGCCGATTATCCGGCAGCGGTGCTCGGCTTGGGCGCCACCATCATCACCAACAAGCGGCGCATCGCGGCCGATGATTTCTTCCAAGGCATGTACACGACCGCGCTGGAAGACGGCGAGATCATCGTCAAGGTGAGCTTCCCGGTGGCCAAGAAGGCGGCTTATGAGAAGTTCAAGCACCCGGCGTCGGGCTTCGCGCTGGTCGGCGTGTTCGTGTCGAAGCGCGGCTCCGACATCCGCGTGGCGGTGACCGGCGCCGGTTCGAACGGCGTTTTCCGGGTGAAGTCGTTCGAGGAGGCGCTCAAGAAGCGCTTCGCCGCCAAATCGCTCGAAGGCATGAGCATTCCGGCGACCGGCATGAACGCGGACATCCATGCCTCGGCCGAGTACCGCGCGCACCTGGTCGGCGTGCTGGCGCGCCGGGCGGTGGCGAAAGCGACGGCTTAAAGTGCCGCCGATCATACGACAGTTAATGCGCGCGGGTCCTTCTGGCCCGCGCGTTTCGTTTGGATTCAGCCGGCCGTCTTGGACGTCGTCAGCAGAAACGTCCTATTCCTCGACGATCTGGATTTGCCGGCAGCTGTCGCAGCGGTAATACAGCGTGCGCGGATGATCCTGATCGTAGCGCTGCGGATTGTGGGCGATGTCGATCAGCAATATCAGCTCGCCGCCGCAAGCAGCGCATTTTCTCTGCGGTGCCATTTCGGCGTAGGGGTCGTACCCCGCAGGGCCCAGTCTGTGACGGCGAATGGTCACGTCCCCAGTGCTGCTCGTTTTGCTTTTCTCGGTCGCACAAATGTTCTCGATGTACCGTTCGAGCTCGTCGCGCTGTCGGCCGAAAAGGCGCGCGCGGACATTGTTTGCTGGCTTCGAATGGTAAGATCGTGCCGAAGCCGATCTGCCCGGCGCGCCGCGCCGTGTTTATGCATTATTTATATATCAATAGTTGTCTCGCGTCTATCTGATTCCACTTAAACGCGTGGGGCTCGGAACCGCCGGCGCACGATAGAAATCGGTCATATGTCAGTCAGATCGTGTCCAGCGCCCCCAGGACCTTGTCGATTTCCCGTCGCATGGCGCCGTAACATTCGCAGGTCGCCTCCTCGAGACCGATCCGGTTGGTCACGGTGACAAGACCGCGCCGATCTCGACCGTTCGGCCGTCATGCATGGTCTTGACCAGTGAGATCAGGCCGCGATTGACAAAATAGACATAGCTGACCGGCCAGTCTTGGCGATCGATCTGGTCGCCTTTATTCAAGGTGACGTATTCGAGCAGCGGCGCACCATGGTGACATTCACAGCTTCACTTGGCGGCGGCGCAGCCGCCCAGCGGTGCCGCTCTATGTGGGCTCGCGATCCAGTTCGCCCAGCAGATCGTGCAGGTCGAGCGGGTGGGTATACATCTGCAGACTGCCGTCCGGCTTCTGCGGCCACATTTCCTTCGGCCGGTCCCAATAGAGCTCGACGCCGTTGTCGTCCGGGTCGCGCAGATACAGCGCCTCGGAGACGCCGTGGTCGCTGGCGCCCTCGAGTGGGATTTTGGCGACGATCAGCCGGCGCAGCGCGTCGGCCAGCAGCCGCCGGGTCGGGTAGAGAATGGCGGTGTGATAGAGCCCGGTGGTGCCGGGCGGGGGCGGGGAGCCGCCCAGGCTCTCCCAGGTATTGAGCCCGAGATGATGATGGTAGCCGCCCGCGGAGATGAAGGCGGCGCCCGGCCGGCTGGTGGTCAGCTGAAAACCCAGGACCCCGCAGTAGAAATCAAGCGCCCGTTGCAGGTCGGCGACTTTCAGATGGACGTGGCCGATGCGCACCCGCGGATCGATGGTGGGCAGGCGGAGCGGGGCTTTTTCGAGGGTGTCGGCGCTGGACATGGCGGCTATCCTGGGCTGGCGGCCGTTGCAATCGGCCTCTAGATGTAGTCTGGCGCCCGCGTCCGATAAAGTGTCACCGAGGTAACTTAAGGATGGCTCTGACCCCGCTGCCCGGCAGTATTGACGAAACCTTGGCGCTGCTGGCCAAGGCCGACTACATCGCCGACCGGTCGCTGGCGACCGTGCTCTATCTGGCGCTCCGCATGGGGCGGCCGCTGTTCGTGGAGGGCGAAGCCGGGGTCGGCAAGACCGAGATCGCCAAGGTGCTGTCGGGTGCGCTCGGGCGCCGGTTGATCCGCCTGCAATGCTATGAGGGGCTCGACGTCGCCGCTGCGGTCTATGAATGGAACTACGCGGCGCAGATGATCGCTATCCGGCTGGCGGAAGCCGAAGGCGAGGGCGACCGCGCGCGCATCGAGCACGACGTGTTTTCCGAGCGCTTCCTGATCAAGCGCCCGTTGTTGCAGGCCTTGGAGCCCGACCCGGCCGGGCCGCCGGTGCTCTTGATCGACGAGATCGACCGCACCGACGAGGCGTTCGAGGCGTTTCTGCTCGAAGTGTTGGCCGACTTCCAGGTCACCGTGCCGGAACTCGGCACCATCAAGGCTCCGCATCCGCCCATTGTGGTGGTGACCTCCAACCGCACCCGCGAAGTGCACGACGCCCTCAAGCGCCGCTGCCTCTATCACTGGGTCGATTATCCCAATGCCGCACGCGAATTGAAGATCGTGCGCGCCAAGGTGCCAGGCGTTGCCAAGAAGCTGTCGGAGCAGGTGGTGGCTTTCGTGCAGGCGCTGCGCAAGGAAGACCTGTTCAAGGTGCCCGGCGTCGCCGAGACGCTCGATTGGGCGAGCGCCTTGACCGAGCTCGACGTGGTGGCGCTCGATCCGGCCACGGTGTCGGATACGCTCGGCACGCTGCTGAAGTACCAGGACGACATCGCGCGCCTCGACAACAGCAAGGTCAAGGCGCTGCTCGATGAAGTGAAGGCGGACCTGAGGGCAGCGGAGTAGCTGGCATGGCCGATGGCCGCCTCGCCGAAAACATCCTCTATTTTGCGCGCGCGCTGCGCGCGGCCGGCATTCCGGTCGGGCCGGGCGCCGTGCTCGATGCATTGGAGGCGTTGTCGGTCGCGCGCGTCGGCAACCGCGACGACTTCTACTGGACGCTGCACACGGTGTTCGTGAAACGCCACGAGCACACGATCCTGTTCGACCAGGCCTTCCGCATCTTCTTCCGCAAGCGCGGGCTGATCGAGAAGATGATCGCCACCATGCTGCCGGAAACGAAGCCGCAGGCGCCGAAGGCGCCGCCGCCGGGCGCCCAGCGTATTCAGGAGGCGCTATTTTCGGGCGTCGAGCGCGAGGAGGAGCAAAAGGAAGTCGAGGTCGACGCCCGCCTGACGGTGTCCGACCGCGAGGTGCTGCAGAAGAAAGACTTTGCGCAGATGACGACGGCCGAGATCGCCGCCGCCAAGCAGGCGATCGCGCGGCTGGCGCTGCCGGTCGAACTGGTGCGCACGCGCCGGCAGGCTGCGGCGCGGCGCGGCCATTTGATCGATTTGCGCCGCACCTTGCGCGCCAGCTTGAAGGCGGGCGGCGCCGTGATCGATCTCAAATATCTCGGGCCGCGCCAGAAGGAGCCGCCGATCGTGGCGCTGCTCGATATCTCCGGTTCGATGAGCCAGTACACCCGCCTGTTCCTGCATTTCCTGCACGCGCTGACCGAGCGCGAGAAGCACGTCGCCACCTTCCTGTTCGGTACGCGGCTGACCAATGTCACCCGTGCCATCCGGCACCGTGACCCCGACGA
>JAKAMD010000120.1 GCA_021823875.1 Pseudomonadota bacterium
CCAAGATCGCCGCAACGATCTACCACCGCTCCACGACCAAGAATCCCGACACCCTCGCCTACGACGCCTTCGGCCGGGCCGCGCCGCGCGGCTTCCTGCCCGAGCTGCGCACCATCGACACCTCGCAATACGATGTGTCGACGACGAAAAGCAAAAAGAAAACCGCGGCCAAGAGCAATGGGCCGCCGCCGATCCATGTGCATCACAAGTTCATCGTCATCGACGGCGACACCGACAACCCGACGATCTACACGGGCTCGCCCAATTTCAGCAAATCGTCGGAAAACGGCAACGACGAGAACGAGCTGGAGATCAAGGGCAATGCGCGGCTGGCGCAGATCTACGTCGCCGAGTTCATGCGGCTCTACAATCATTACCGGGCGCGCGCGCTGTGGGACCGCTCGCATCCGTCGGGCAAGAGCAATGGCAAGTCGAAGGCGCAGCCGACCACGCACGACACCCTCGTGTTGAAGAAAACGCGGGACGAATGGGTGAAGGATGCCTATATCGCCGGCACTAAGGAGTTCTTGGCGCGCACACGGCGGCTGTGACACGCGCCCGGTTTGACGCGTGCCGGCTTCACGGCGCTTCCATCGCGCACAACCCGGCGGCCTGAACGAGCCGCCGGGCGGCCTTCATAACGCATGGCCGGTGGCGCGGCATTCCGGCTTGACGTCGATATCCCGAACGTCAGCGGCCGCACGCGCTGTTGTAGCGCGCTATCTCGCTCTCGAGCGAACTCCGCCAATTCTGACAACGGGCGTAAGTCGGCGGATCGAGGCGGCCGGAACATTGCGACTGATAGGCCGACTGGTTCGAGCGGATTTGCGCGGCCCAGGCCTGACACTGCGCGGCATTCTCGGCGAGGCGGATCGAGGAGTTCCCGCTTGGCTTCACCTGCGCGAATGCGCTGCTCCACACGCCGAGCAGGGCCAACGATCCGGCCACGATGACCGGAACAACGATAGACCGAATGCATGAGCGCGACATGATGGCACTCCGTGCTTGACGGAACCGCATTCAAACAAGCCGCGTCGGGCGCGCATTGACGGACGTCAACGCCGTCTCCCGTGCGGCCGTACGCGTTCGCGTCCCCCAAGTCCGTTCGGCCCGTTGAATGCGCTGCACAATAAGCCGCCAGCGGCGCGCAATCGCCGGCGGACAAGCGGCGCGGAATCGCGTTATGATGATTGTAACGACACAACAACCGGCCATGGTCAGAGCCGGGTCGGGAAGAACGACGCACCTTCGTCAGCGCTCAGTGGGAGGGCATGACATGGAAATTCTGCTCGTTGCATTCTGCGCCATCGCCGGCACCTGGCTCATCGTGTTGTGGGGTTCGCGCTTTTTGGGTCCGCGCTGACGCGTTTCGTTGACGCGTAATCGCTTGGGATGATGCAAACGCCACAAGCAATGTGGCAGCCATAGCCCTATTTTGTTCCCGAGCGGCAGAGAACATCAATCTGGCAGCACAAACCAGGTTAACTGTTGCAGGAATAAAGTGCGACCGAAATCAGAACCGTGACGACACTGCGGCGAAAGCGCGACGAAATCCGTCGCACGATCCGTTCCGGCGCGCGCAAGCTGAATCAGTCCGTAACCCGCCGTTAGGCGGCTGAGGACATGTTCAGCGCCACGGCGGCGCGAATGAGCGCCTTCAACGCCTTTGCATCGACCTTGTCGCCCTCATGGAAGTTGATGGCGCGCCGCACATTTCCATCGAGGCTTGAATTGAAGAGGCGGGACGGGTCCTGGAGCGCGGCGCCCTTGGCGAAGGTCAGCTTCACTTTGTCCTTGTAGGTCTCGCCGGTGCAGATGATGCCGGCATGCTCCCACACCGGAACGCCCAAAGGATTCGACGGCTTTCGCCATTTCACGTCTTCGACCACGGCGGGATCGGCCTCTTTGATGAGCTTGCGCACCCGCGCCAGCGTCTCGCCGCGCCAATCGCGCAGCGCCGCGATGCGCGCGTCGATCAGTCGGGAGGGAGAGTCGCCGGCTTTTGTTTCCTTCGGGGTGGTCTTGCTCTTCTTCATGGTTGCGCCCGCTTTCTTCAGGGTTCTATGTGAAGCTCATTTCGTTTATTTCCCTTTTGCGTTCGCCTTTCGTTTATTGCGGGCCGCCTCGAATGTCCGCACGAACTCCCGAGGGAGATAAATGTTCTCGTTAGCCCACGCCCACAGTTCGTCCGCGTGTTTATCGCTTTCCGGCGTACCTGCATCCAAGGGATCAAGAAATCTACGGACCAGGACCGGATTGACCAATCTGTGCCCATAGTCCATGCGACCGTGCCTATAATCCAGGGGGGCAAATGGAAAATTCCAGTTTAACAGAACTCGTTGCAAGAGCTTCCCGCGCTCCCCACTGATTACTTTCTCTAGATTGGAGTAAAGATTCCGCGATGAGGGGTCGTCTTTCAGCATCCGTTCTCTACGCGTTTCATTCGGAATATCAGTTCTGCTTTTGAGACACTCGCCAAGGAAATGGGCCTCGAGGGGCTGACACAGCCTACGAACCGAAAAGATAAGTTGATCGAGCTTCACCAAATCTGAACCCCGCCGGATGTAGCCAATGAACAGGTACCGGTTGTCCGGTTGACCGTAAAAATAAAGCCTCTTCACAAACTTCTCGATAGGTTCGTCGCCCAAAGAAAACAAAGCGGGCGGCAGACCTTCTGGCACCTTGAGTATTGTTGGCAGCAGTTCCGGCGCCAACGGAAAAACGTCAGCGTACAACTTCTCAATGTCATGGCCGTACGCTTTTGCAGGCCGTTCATTGAGAAGCAACGCTGCTTTAAGATACTTTTCTAGACAATGGGCAGCTAACCAAAAGAAGTCTACGTCCATTCCATAATTAAAACACCATCGCGCGACAAGGTAATTGTCGTCGGCGGTCTTTATGAAAAGCTCGTCTATGATGCTGTGTTTGCATGGGTATAGAGCATCCAAGTGTCTCATCGGAATCTCCAAACCAATTAGGTTAGCCAAAGCTCGTAGGGCGGGTTAGCCGAAGGCGTAACCCGCCAATCTTGTCGAGCAAACCCAGCGGATTACGCTTCGCTAATCCGCCCTACATCTGCCAAATCTTATCCGAGTATCACAGTGCTACATCCAGGCTACATTGACGCCACGCCGGAACGCCCTGTCGAGGTTCCCGATAGGCATAAAAAATTCCGCCCTAGATGTCACACCGTCAGCTTCTGCCTCGTCATGGTGTCAGAACCAACAGAAGGAAGAGAACCATGACCGCCAAACTTGATCCCATGGCCGCCGCCCCCGACCTGATGAAGACCTGGCTGCGCACCTCGATGGCCGTCGCCGGAAGCCTCGACCCGACCCTCGTCGCGCTGGTCGAGATCCGCGCCTCGCAGATCAACGGCTGCGCCAACTGCATCAATTTGCACGCCGCCCAGGCGCGCGAGAAGGGCGAAACCGAGCAGCGCATCTATCTGCTGTCGGCCTGGCGCGAGGCCCCCTGCTACACCGAGCGCGAACGCGCCGCGCTCGGCTGGACCGAGGCGCTGACGCGGCTCTCCGAGGGACAAGCGCTCGAGAGCGCCTACCAGGTCCTGGAAGCCGAGTTCAGCGAGGCGGAGCAGGTCAAGCTCACCTTGATGATCAATGTCATCAACGGCTGGAACCGCATCGCGGTCGGCTTCGGCCAGTTCGTCGATCCGGCGGTCGTCAAGTCCGCCATGAAGGCGGTGGCCGCCTGATGGCCGGCACGGCGCACGCGGACGCAGCGGCGAGCTTCGACCCGCTGCGTCCAAAGCTGATGCGCGTCGCGTACCGCATGCTCGGCTCGGTGGCCGACGCCGAGGATGTGCTGCAGGAGGCCTTCATCCGCTGGATGGGGGCCGACCGCAGCGAGGTGCGCGAACCCGAGGCGTTCCTGCGCCGCACGGTGACGCGCCTCTGTCTCGATCAGCTCAAGTCGGCTCGGCACCAGCGCGAGACCTATGTCGGCCCGTGGCTGCCCGATCCCGTGGTCGAGGAGGAAGAAGCGGAGGACGTCACTTTGCCGCTGATGCTGGCGCTGGAACGGCTGTCGCCGCTGGAGCGGGCGGCCTTCCTGCTGCACGACGTGTTCGGGCTGGAATTCGAGGAAGTCGCGGCGACCATCGGGCGCGAACCGGCGGCCTGCCGCCAGCTCGCGGCTCGGGCGCGCGGCCACGTGCGCGAGGCGCGGCCGCGCTTCCAGGTGGAGAGGCAACATGGCGTCGCGCTGGCCGAGGCCTTCTTCGCCGCCTCGCGCAGCGGCGACATGAAAGCGCTGGCGTCAATGCTGGCGGCCGATGTCAGCGCCTACACGGACGGCGGCGGCAAACGTCCGGCGGTGCTGAAGCCGATCGTCGGCTTCGATGCCGTGATGAAAGCGCACGAACGATTGGCGGTGCTATTCAAGCACAGGGGCTCGAAACTGGTGCGTGCCGGCTTCATCAACGGATTGCCCGGCTTCGTCACGCTGGAGGCCGACGGCGAACTGCAGACCACCGCGCTCGACATCGAGGACGGCAAGATCGCGGCGATCTATGTGGTGCGCAACCCCGACAAGCTGAAGCATCTGCACTAGGACCGACCGCCGACGGCAAGCATCGACCACGTCGCGGCCAATTTTTCGGGATCACGGCTACGGCACCGCGCGCCGCGTAAAGGCGGTGAAGACCGAGGACGCCGTGGTGGCCTGATCGTAGACGATGCGGCTCGCCACCACGAACAAGGCGGCCGCCAGCACCAGCCGCAGCGCGCGCTCCGGAATCTTGATGGCGAAGGTGCTGCCGATGAAAATGCCGGGCAGCGATCCGGCCAGCAGCGAAATGATGATCTCCCAGTCGACCGAGCCCATCACCCAGTGGCCGAGACCGGCGGCGAGCGTGAGCGGCACCGCATGCGCGATGTCGGAGCCGACGATTTTGGCCATCGGCATGCGCGGATAGAGCAGCACCAGCGCGACCACGCCCATGGCGCCGGCGCCGACCGAGGAGATCGACACCAGCACGCCGAGCGCGGCACCGATCACCACGGTCAAGAATTCGGTGCGCCCCGGCTCGACCGCGTGCACACGCGCGCGATAGCCGGCGATGATTTTTTCGCCGAACACCAGCACAAAGGCGGTCACGAACAAGGCGGCGCTCAGCACCAGCGTGATCAGCCCACTCGCCGCCTCGCCCTTGAGGTTGAGCACGGAGAGCGTGCTGAGCGTGATGACGGTCGCCGGAATGCTGCCGGCGGCCAAACGTCGCACCACGCGCCAGTCGATGCTTTTCGCGTAGCTGTGCACCAGGCTGCCGCCGGTCTTGGTGATGGCGGCATAGATGAGATCGGTGCCGACCGCGGTCGCCGGATGCACGCCGAACAGCAGGATCAAGAGCGGCGTCATCAGCGAACCGCCGCCCACGCCGGTCATCCCAACCAGCATGCCGACGGCAAATCCGGAGAGCGCATAGAGCGGATCGATCATGCGTCGTTTTCACCGCGACGATAGAGCCGCGCCTCGATATAATCATTACGGCTCGCGGTAGCCAGCCGCGCTAAACTCGAAAAAGGGCTGTTTCGGTAACACAAATGGCACGGCAAATCGCTGAAAATTTTCATGGCGCCGGACGCCGAACGGCAACCAAAAATTACCTCTTTTGCCGCATTAATTGAAATAACCGGCCGCTTCCTGATTCAGTTCGCAACGGAATGAGACAACGTGCCTGACATCGTCACGCTGACCATCAATCCGGCAGTCGACATCTTCGTCAACGTCGATCGCGTCGAGCCGACGCGCAAACTGCGCTGCTCGGCGCCCAAGCGCGATCCCGGCGGCGGCGGTATCAACGTGGCACGGGTCGCGCACCGGCTCGGCGCCAACGTAGCAGCGATCTATCCGATCGGCGGCGCCATCGGCAAACTTCTGCAGCGCCTGGTCGAACGCGAAGGCATCGCCAGCGTGGTGACGCCGTCGCATGTGGAGACGCGCGAAAATTTCACCGCCTACGAAAAAGCGACCGGCGAACAGTATCGCTTCGTGCTGCCGGGCTCCGCGCTCTATCGCGCCGAATGGGAAGCCTGTCTCGACAAGCTCGCCTCGCTGCCGGAGAAACCGAAATACGTGGTGGCGAGCGGCAGCATTCCGCCCGGCGTGCCGGATGATTTCTATGCCGCCGTGGTGCGGCAGGCGCGCGAGATGGGCGCGCTGGCGGTGCTCGATACATCGGGCGCCGCACTCAAGGCCGCGCTCGGCGACGGCGTGATGCTGATCAAGCCGAACCTGAACGAGCTCGGCGAATTCGCCGGCGCGACTTTGGACAGCGATGCGGCGCGCATCGCCGCCTGCCGCACGATGATCACCGCGGGGCATACGCAAGCGGTTGCGCTCACGCTCGGCGCGGACGGCGCCCTGCTGGTCACCGCCGAACTGGCTTGGCGCGCGGCGCCGATGCAGGTCGAGGTGGCGAGCGCGGTTGGCGCCGGCGACAGTTTCCTCGGCGGCATGATGGCGGCGCTGGCCAAGGGCGAAGGCATGGCCGACGCCTTCCGCATGGGCGTCGCCGCCGGCTCGGCCGCGGTGATGAGCCCGGGTACCGAGTTGTGCCACGAGGAAGACGTGCTGCGGCTCTTGGACGCGGTGCAAATCCGCGAGATAGAACCAGTTCTGTCCTAGCAGCCATGCGCGTAGCGATCGTCATGCCGCCACAGTCGCGTGGCAAGCGGGCGCACGCTTGCAAGCAAGAACAAGGACACCACCATGAGCTATCACTTCTCCAAGACGGTCGACATGCCGATCGACGCCGCCGCCGCGGCGACGGTCGAGGCGCTCAAGAAGAACGGCTTCGGTGTGCTGACTGAGATTGACGTGCAGAAGACTTTCAAGAACAAGCTCGACGTCGATTTCCGTCCCTATCGCATTCTGGGCGCCTGCAATCCGAAGTTCGCCTATCAGGCGCTGCAGGCGGAAGACAAGATCGGCACCATGCTGCCATGCAATGTCGTGCTGCAGGAGAAAGAGCCCGGCCGCACCGAGATTTCCGCAGTCGATCCGATCGCCTCGATGCGGGCAATCGACAACCCGAAGCTTGGCGACATCGCCGTCACTGTGCAGTCGATGCTGAAGCAGGTGATTGCCGATATTGGCAAGTGACGACGGGGGCGTGACAATCCATTGCGCCGTCATGGCCGGGCAACTGCCCGGCCATTTAATTTGACCCCTCGCCGCGCATAAGGCGCGGACGCCGAACGCAGGGCTTGCGCCCGTGCCGGCCGCAAGCCAGACCGCGCTGGGTAACTCTGCCTGGGACGAGAATTGGAGCGGGCGAAGGGAATCGAACCCTCGTATGCAGCTTGGGAAAACGGATTCGCCGGCTTCGGCGAACCCGTTGGATTCGCGAACCTATTGTTTACCTTGATTTATTTGACATTTAGCGGCCTCAGCTCGACCTTCCCAAAAATTAAGCGTTTTCAACGACGTTGTACAATTGTTGTACAGGGGAGCCGACGGTGGCAGAGGCACAGTATCGACGCGTTAAGAAGAAGCTGACTGCGCTCGACGTCGATCGAGCCCGCTTTCACTCACAGAACCCGGTAGCAACGGCGCGCGTTATCGAATGGGCCGATACTGAGTGCTCGGGGTTGGCGCTGCGGATCACCAAGCGCGAGGCCACCTGGCTCATCCGCCGTCGCGACAGCACCATTCGCATTGGCACCTGCAATGAAATCAGTCTGCCTCTTGCCCGTGAGATTGCGAAAAAGACCCGTGACGCCGCCAAGCGCGGCCGCAATCTGAAGACATTCGTGGAGAGGCTCGTTGCGCTCAGCACGAACCAATACGAATACACCGATAGCTGGAAGGAGAAGATCGACCTCGAATTCGCCGATGCGATCGCCGACGAAGGCTCACCCTTGGGTCGCAGGTGGGTGAGAGGCGAACATCAAGCGACCTGGTCGTGGCTGAACCTCACCGACCGTTTTCTGGAAGCCAAATTGCCCAAACTGAAACGAAGCTATCGTCCCGAATATGCTCATTACCTGCGGCTTCCCGAGTTCGCCGCGATCGCGAATGTCTTGGTGAAGGATCTCGATATCTACGACCTCGAAGGCGTCCGCGACAGGATGCTCAAGAAATATGCGCGGTCAACGGTGAGCCGCGCGGTCCGACAGGGTCGCGAAATGCTGACTTGGGCCTGGACCTACCACATCAAGGATGCGGGCCTGAAAGATTGTCCTTTCGAGTGGTGGACCCGTTGGCGGGTCGAATATAAGCACCAAGTACGAACGCGACGGCCGACGATCGAGGAACTTGCACGTACGATGGTGTTGGCGGATGAATTCCGAAATTTGGCCGAGGGCGAACACGAAACTTACCCGGGAACCGTCTGTGCGCTCTGGATGGCGGTGCTTACCGGACAGCGGACCGGTTCGCTTCTTCAAATGCGGCAGAACCGTCTGTTCGATCCCGACCGCAATTTGAAGCTGCGCGGATGGAAGATCGCGAACTGGTCCAGCGAAGAGATGAAGGGTGGTCGCGACGGCGGACGACCGCATTCACTGCCGTTGCCGCCGCGTCTTTTGCGGACGCTCGCTCGCTTCCAGGCCCAGCAGCCGCGGAAATCGGAATGGATGTTTTCGGCCAAGAGGTCGCAGGACCGGTTGACGCAATCAGCACTCAATCTTCTGATGTACCGGCTGCAAGGACGCGCCTATGATCACCGCAAGAAGAACAAGCCGGCCCGTCCCGGCAAACCAGGGCCGAAACCGGCGCCGAAAGCGAAAGTCCGGAGAAATCTGTTCGCCGAATTCGGTATCAAGGCCTGGACGCTGCACGACGTCAGGCGCTCGCTGACTCGCTTTCTCGACGACAACCGACTAGGCGGCGCGGCCTCGGCGATTCTCGGCCACAAACTTGCTCATGAAAAAATGCCAGAGGAAGAGCGGATGGCCGAAGTCACGGAGATTCATTACAATTCTTCACAGCGTATTTTGCTTAAGGCAGAAGGAATGAAGCTGTGGGTCGATGCCATTCTGGACGCGTGTGAGCGGGAGAGGTTCAACATAAAGAAGCAGAGCGCTCGCCAGTCGCACCTAAGAATGCCTTCGCCAGGTATGGTCCCTGACCTGCCGCCTAGATCGCGGACCAAAACGCAAGTGTGACCGGCGGAGAGGAGGGATTTGAACGCCCGACACGCGGATCATGCGGT
>JAKAMD010000121.1 GCA_021823875.1 Pseudomonadota bacterium
GGGGCCGCAGGTCGAGGAACTGCGAGCGGGTCGGCCTGGCGTCTTTGCTTTCAATTGGAGAAGGACGGGCGTCGGAGTAAACGTCCCCATTGTGGATGCTCCAACCCGCGACATCGTAAGTCTGCAAGTAACGCCCGTAGAAAGGCCTCACGCTCGCCTGGAAGTTGCCATCGTAGACCTGCAACCCGACATCACCGCTGGGTTCGCGCTCCGGCTGGTCGTCGGTTGGGTCGAATTTTGCGCCCCTGAACTCTGGCCGGTACTTGCTTCCGCCACCGAGAATCGAATAGAACCAACCCTCGCCCACACCCTCGAAAGACACCGGGTTCCGGTCTATGTCGGTAATCCGGGCTTCCAGCGCTTTGGTGACGAGCGCCTCGTTCGACCGCCGCGACACATACCAGGGATTGAATACGGTAGTCGAGAAATACTTGTCGCTATATTGCAGCGAATCGGTGAACTGGCGCCAGATCGGCATGTTGTGGTCTTTGTCCACGGTCGTAACGTTCAATACCGCTGTTCCAGCATACCAATCCTGTACGCGGCTATGCGGAGTCGCCTCGAACTGCGCCAGCGCCCCTGCAATATAGCCTTCCACGTACCCCACGAAACCTGGCATCGTACTCAGTGACTGATCAATGTTGGCGCCACTCAGTCGCGCCGTGTTCGGCCAGTCGCTGCGGTACACGCTATAGTTTCCCGGTTGTGCATTCGGGTTTAACAATGAGCGCCCGTTCGGGTTGACTGTTTTTGCAGACTGCTCCTCTCTCGCCCACCGTTCATAGTAGTTGTCTACGAAGTTCACATTGTTCCAGGCAACGACATCCGGATCAGCGAAGTCGGCATTCTTGAGCAGCCCCCAATCGAGCGAAGGCTGATTGAAGTCATGCACGTCCTCCAGCGTTAGTTGCAAGTCCGTCGGCTTGATGCCGTAGAGCGCGAGCCGCTGCGCAATCTCCGAAGCAACAACAGTTCCGCGGCTGTGGCCGATGATATGCATCGGTGCCTCCGCGAGGGCGCCATTCTTGTTGAGGGTCGCAAGACTTGCGAACAGAGCATCCGCCGCGGCCTCGGCGAAACCCGTGGTACTGATTCCAGACTCAGCATACCAGTCAGCTATCAAGAAGATGGGTTTGCCCGCTGCCTTATACTCCTCCGGCGTAGCATACTTGCCCCACTTCTTCTGCCACCCGCCCGTCTTCGGATCGTACAGGAACAGACCACCGTCCGTTCGCTCCGCCAACTCCTGGCCGAGGATGTAACTCTTCGTGTCCGTCGCGGATTCGTCAATCACGGGCGGCTGGAACCCATGCACCAGCAACGTCACCGCCGGATACTTCCCCGGCGTGGTCAGCGTCGGGGTCGTGATACGCCGGGCATCCTCGATGGTGTCGCCGCTAGACTTGAGTTGGTAACGCACGCCAACGTAGTAGTCCTGCGAAGCGGTCAAGGCATAGTCGTCGGTGAGCTTGAATTCGAACTGGAGCTTGCCGTTGGTATAGCCGCTTGACTTGATGTTCTGCTTTGTCAGCACACGACCGATGAAACTATCGCGGCTGTCCGGGTCACCATCGACCGCGGGGAAGGCGTTGAAAAGCGATGCATCGAGCTTCCGCTGCTCGGTCGTGCCCCTCTGCCCCATCCTGTCGTTGCCCGATCCGGGGAAGAGGCCGTTGTAGCGGTCGAAGATGCTGATGTAGAGTTCCGCGACGACCGGTCCGTCCCCCTCGTTGTAGTCGGGGTCCTTGACCTCCCACTTGATGGTCGGCAGGATCGCCGTATTCCGGTCTTCGTACTTGTCGATGCCCTCCACCGCCGTGATCTTGATATCGGACTTCTCCTGGCTCTCAACCCCGTACACCCAGCCAAGGTTGTAGCGCGTAGGTACGTTCCTGGCCGGGCGGCCCGTCACCTCGCCGTCGATGGGCAGCCGGCCCGTTGTCCCCTTCAAAAAATCATTCTCTGCATAGCCGATCAGCATATCGATATCATAGACCAGCAGGCCCGAGGTCCCCTCCCACTTGATGAGTGTGGCAAGCAGTTTCTTGCCATCGGGCGAAATGGAAATGTCGCTCAAGGAGCCGTCCTCGATCGGCGAGGTGGCCCCGAGATACTGCGGCTTGCCGTAGGGGTCTTTGATAATTCCTATCTTGCCGCCGATGCGCTTGGTGGCGAGAACCTGCATCTGATCCAAGTCGGTGGAGAGCTTGACGCGCTGCAGGTTGTAGTCGGCGACGAAGGCATACTTGAGGTCGTCCGTGACGACCACGCCCGCCGCTTGGTTCACGTTCTGCCAGTACGTCTTATTGGTGAATTGTTTCGGCGCGAGGGATATCTGCGGCGACACCTCGATATCGTTAAGCGCGCCGGTCTTCGCGTCCGATTTCAGCGTCAGAGTTGCAACGCCTTCGTTGAAGCTCTGCGCGCTCGATACGATCAGCCGGTCGGGGCTGCCGCCGTTCTCGATGTACAACGGCGCCGCGCCTTTGAAGCCATCCACGATCTTTACCAGACTCACCTCGCCGGTGCCGACGTCTACAGTGTCGAGATCGATGACCATCAGCTTTCCGGCGACGTGCGGGCCTTGCGGGAACAGTGCCCAGGGCTCTTCCGGGACGGTCAAGACCAGGAACCTGCCGCGCATCGCGGCGGCAAGATCGTAGAAACCGTAAGGCGCGGCCTCGAGTTGCGGCGCGCGTAATTGCAGCACGCCGTCGGGCGTGCCGTAGGCGTTCGACAGCGTATCGATAGCAAAGCGATACAGGCCGCGCGACCCGCTCCCTGGCGGCCCATAGCGGTTGCCGAGTGCTACATAAAGGTAATCGCCGGCCATTTCAAGCGAGGTAATCTGCGTGGCGTCGTTGGCGCCGGGAATCGTCAGCGTGTCGAACACCGTAAGCGTGGCGGTGTCGATGGCGTATATCTTGCCTCCCCGGCCGGCGACATAGGCGCGGGTGTTGTCGCCAGAGAAAGCGACGGGATCGACGCGCCAGCCGTAGAGATCAAGCGGCGCCTCGTTCTGTTCCTTGGAGATTTCCTTGATCTGAGCGCCGTCTTCCATGACGATGACGGAATGCGCCCGCACGACGAGGGACAGCCTATCGCGCGGATCGATGCCCGCGGTCTGGCTCTCGAATTCCAGGCTCTCGGGGGCGGCGCCGACCGCGCGACTCGGCACGATCCCGACCACTTGGATGTCCGCTCCGGCGAGGACCAGCTTTGGCGGCACCTTGACGCTGAGCCTGGTGCTGGAGATCTCCTCTGGTTTGAGGTCCACGTAATTGCCCTCGCCTGAGAATACTCGTACCACGACGCTGCCGATGCGCCTTCCGGCCTTGTCGCGCGGCTCGAAGTTTTCGCCGGTGATTTCGATTTTCGGGGCACCGTCGGTGTTGACCACAAGCTCTGTGATCGAAGGTGCGGCGATGTCCGCGGTGGGGGGCTTCGGTCGCATGTCGTCGATGTTGATCGTAAGCTTGCTGGTCGTCCCATCCGGTATCTTGATGAGGCTCTTGTAGGTCTTGCCGTAGGACAGCGTGAATAGCGGTACGTCCTGCGTCGCCAGGATGCCGATGACATTGACCGCCGTCATCGCTCCACCAATGCCGCCACTGGCCAAGGCCATCGTGGTAAGCGGGTTATAGAGCAGGTCATTGACCAGGCCGCGAACTCGAACACTGCCGTCGTCGTCGTTCTTGTCGACGGCGGCGACGTAGGTGCCGCCGCCGAGTATGCCGCTGAAGGGCGGGGACGAGGTGCGCAGGATGCCGTCGCTCCCGACGACGCCCGACTCCACCGCCAGCCAGCATTGTTGCTCCTGGTCGTTGTCGTCGATGAAGCTGGTGAGCTTGTAGAAATAGACCTTCTCGCCGGCTACGGCGCCGGCCGGGGCGGCCATCATGATTTGCGCCGGGACGCGCAGTTCGTCCGGCCCCAGGTCGAGGCTGAAGGCGCCGGCGATGTCGAAGCCCGGTGCATTGGGTGCGGGGAAGGACAAGGTGTCGAGCGGCTGCGCCGTGATCGAAACCGTTGCATCCCCCGCCAGCGCTTCGGGGCCGATCTGCACGAACAAGCCGTTGCCGCCGTTGACGATGCCGCCCTCTTTCGCAATGACGGCCTGCGGGCCCGCGGCGGGTTCGGCCACGACACGGACTTCGATGTTCTTCTGCAAACCGTTCTCGATGACGGCGACGGCGGTGACGCCGGCAGACTTCGCGAGGATGAGGCCGTCGGCGGTGACGATGGCGACGTTCTCGTTCTCGACGACGTAGCGGGCGCCCGCGGCGGCGGAAGACTCGTCGCCGTCGATCGTGGCGTTTATCCTGACCTGGCGTTGGCCGCTGTTCTCGATGAGGGTGACCGAGCCGGGGTATACCTCGTATTCGGAATCGAGGATGGCGGCGCGCAGTGACCCCTCGCGCGGATCGGAGCCGACGGCGAGCGCCGAGGCGGCAGTGAGCCCGCGGGCCTGCGCGAGCAATATCGCCTCGCCCTGCCCCTTGGCACGCACGAGGCCCCGTGCATCGATCTCGACCACGACCTGGTCGGTCGAGGTGAAGCTGACATAGCCCGGGGCCAACGCGACGTTGGCTTCGTCCTCGAAGTCGCCGGCAACAGGAAGCGTCAAGGTGTTGCCCTGGATCATGAAACCGATGACGGGGACGCGGATGCGCACGAGCTGGGCGTTGCTGACCTGGAGTTTGAGATCGATGGGGGATGTCGAGGCGAAGCCGTCGTCGGCTTGCAAGCGGATCATGGCCTCGCCGCTGTAGCCCGGCTCGGGCGTAAAGATTAGCGTCTGTCCATCGCTGGTTAACTTGGCCGTGCCATGGGTGGCGCCGAGGATGCGCCAGAAGACTGCATCACCTTCCAGGTCCTCGGCGATCGATTCGAGCGCCTGTGCGGTGGCGAGGTCGGTGTGGGTCTTGGCTGCGGGCAAGGTCGCGGCAACGACAGGCGCGCGGTTGGCGCGCAGGCCGTAGTTGGCGTAGAGCACCTGGCGATCCGCGGCGTTGATCTGGCTGTCGCCGTTGATGTCGGCGGTCGTGGCGCTTTGCGCGGCTGCGGTTTCCCAGGTGGCGGAATCGCTGCCGTCGATGTCGCCGTCCTGGTTCATGTCGCCGGCCAGGGTGATGCGGACGCTCGCCGCACCCGTGCCGGTGAGGCGCAGGAGCTTGATGCCGGCTTCGGTGACGCGCAGCAGCGTGGTGCGTTTGCCGTTGACGGTCGCCGTGCCGAGGACGCTGGCGCCGGTGACTTCGACGCTGGCAGCGCCTGCGGTTTCAACGGCGGCGATGACGGCACCCTGGCCGCCGGGCACCTTGACGGTGGAGCCGATTTCGGATTCGCGCACGGCGAAGGCGAGCGTGGTGGTGGCGCTCGCTTGCAGGTCGCCGCTCCAGTTGGTGCTGCTCCAGCCGACCGCGGCGCCGAGGTTGGCGGTGATGACGTCGGTGAGGAGTTTGCCTGCGGCATCGTAGGCATAGGGCGTGCCGCTGTCGGCGACATCCAGCCTGCGTGCGAGGATCAGGCGGCCTGCGGCATCGTAGCGATAGGCGATGCTCGCGTCGCCGCTGCCGATGCGGCTGATGCGCCCCTGACTATCTCGGATGAAGTCGATGCGCTCGGCGCTGTCACCTGTCACGGCGGCGATGCCGGCATCCGATACGAGCCATTGCGCGCCGTCGGCGAAGGTGATGCCGGCGAGCTTGCCGTTTTCATCGAGTTCGTAGCGCGTACCGTCAGCGGCGGTGAGGGTG
This sequence comes from Pseudomonadota bacterium, assembly GCA_021823875.1. Classification (GTDB taxonomy): domain Bacteria; phylum Pseudomonadota; class Alphaproteobacteria; order Rhizobiales; family Xanthobacteraceae; genus Pseudolabrys. The sequence goes on from JAKAMD010000121.1 coordinate 5,760, forward strand.
TAACGGGTCGGCGCCCAGGGCAGGCCGGTGGCCTGGTCGTAGAGGTGACTGCCCTGGCGAACCAGTGCTTCGGGAGCGTCGTCGCTGTCGATGCTATGAGCGGCGAGCGTCCAGCCCTGGCTGTTGCTGAAAGCCGGACGCCAGATCTGCGGCGCATTGACCGCGCTGCCGAGGCGCTCGGCCGCGGTGCCGAGGGCAAAGCTCAGCGCTTGACCATCTGGTGATTGCAGCCAGACCCGGGCGCCCTCTTGCCAGGGCAGCGTGAGGCCGTTGTCGGCTACTGCGGCGTGGTCAGTGGTCAGATGCAAATCGAGCGCGGGAATGCGCCAGTTGCCGAATTCGCCGCTCGTACCGTCGAGCGTGCGCGTGAGCGCGAAGTCGTGGCCGGCGAGCGTGAACACGGCGTCGGTGGCGCTTTGTTGTTCGATGCTCTTCTGCGCCGTGTCGATGACAATGCGCGCGTCGATCTCGCTCGTGCGTCCCACCAGATCCCAGGCCGTCAGGCGCAGTTGGTAGTCGCCGTTGGCCCATAGTGCCGGGTCGAGCGCAGTCGGGGCGATGCTGCCGTTGGCATTGGCCGCAGCCGCGCTTTGCTCGGCCAGGGTCTGCCAGCGGTCGGTGCCGGCAGGCGCGATGTCGAGTTTCCAGCCCATGAGCTGCCGCTCGGTGAGATGGGCTTGGAGCGCTGCGGAGGTAGTGATGGTGACGGGCTCCCCGTTCGCCGTAGAGCCCGCCAGGAGGCCTGTCCACGCGAGTGCAGGGGCAACGGTGTCGCTGGTGTCCTTGACGCGCAGAGTTTGAGTCTGCGTGGCGCTGAAGCCATCGCGATCGGTGGCGGTGACGCGAATGTCGATCAGGCCCGGTTGCGTGGGGACGAGCTTCAGGCGCCCTGCTCCATCGAGGGCTACGGTCTGCCAGGTGTCGGTTCCGATACCCTCGCCGCGCACTTCGACGGCGATGGCGGCAATGCCGCTCCAGGCGTCGGCGCGGATGGTGGCGACGATGCTCTGGCCCGGTTGCGCCGGGGTACTCGGGGTGGCGGAAACGAGGATCTTGGGTTGGTTCGCGGCGGCCTCTGCGACCACGCGCAAGGTGAAGGTCTGCGCCGTGGTGTTCTTGCCGTCGCTCGCTTGTGCGGTGGCGATGAAGTCGCCGACCTGGCCGGGGCCGGGAGTCCAGCTGAGCAGCCGCGTCTGCGCATCGTAGCTTGAACCTTCGGGAAGGTTGGCGAAGCTGATTGCGAGGGCGTTGGTTTGCGCGCTGCCATCGGGGTCGTTGGCGACGACGCCCGCGCCGCTGCTGCCGAGGGTGACGGGGATAGCGAGCATCTGGCCGACGACAACCGCGTGGTTGCTTGCCGTCAGGCGCGGGGCGCGGTTCACGTCGAACACGCGCACTTGCACCGTCTGCGTGGTGGCGGCGCTGCCGTCGCTTGCGCGGAAGGTGAAGGTATAAGGCTTGCTGTCGGCGTTGGCGACAACGTCCTGCCCTGGCGTCCACTCGAAGTAGCCGGTCGTGCCGTCGAAATTGACACCGGCCGGAGTGCCGTCGTCATAGATCAGCGCAAGCTGCACCGGGTCGTTGTCGGCATCGGCAGTGCGCACGGTAAAGCCCAGCGTATCGGCCTCGCTCACGAGTTGCAGCGGCATCGGCAGAATGCGCGGCGTCTGGTTGACGTTGGCGACGTTGACTTCGAAGCTGCGCGCGAATTGCGCCAGGCCGTCGCTGGCCGAGAGAGTGAAGCGCCAGAGGCCGGGGGTGCCGGCGTTCCCCAAGGGGACTTCCTGCGGGGCGTTCCCGTCCTGCGCGGCGAACAGATCCGGCGTCCAGTGCAGGATCGCGTGGTTGCCGTTGGCGGCATCCGGGATTTCGAGCGTCATGCCGCGCGGAAGACTCGCGGTGCTCCAGGCGATGAGGTCGGTGTCGGCATCGCGGCCGAACACATCGAGCGTCAGCGGCACGCCTTCGGTGGCATTGAGCATGAGCGGCGCGGCGGCGCCGCCAGTATCGGCAACTTGAATGCCATCGACTTGCACACCCAGCAGTTCCGGCGCCGCGTTGGCCTCGCGCACTACGATGCGCAGCGTCTGCTTGCTGACGTTGGGCACCGGGTTGTCCGGGTTGACGTAGCCTGCGTCCTGCGGCGGCAGACCGCTGTCGGTGACGCTGATTTCGAGATCGTGGCTGCCGATGTCCGTGGCTTCCGGCGTCCAGGTGAGCGTGGCATAGCCGTACTGTGTGGACGGCGTGATCGTGGCGCCGATGGGCAGACCGGTGGCGCTGTAGCTCAGCGCGTCCTGGTCCATGTCGGAAACGAGGATCGGCACGCTGAGCGCCTGGCCGACGACGGCGGCAACCTGGCGCGGCAGGGCGATGACCGGCGCTTCGGTGAGGCTCTTCACCGTGAGCACGAAAGTCTTCGCCTGCGTGAGCACCTGGTTCACGTTGCCGTCGCCGTTGTCCTGGGCAATGACGGTGATGGCGTAGTCGCCGCGGTCGCCCTCGCCGGGGGCGAAGCGCAGTACGCCGGAGGCGGCGCCGGGCGTGGGCGGATTTTGGGTGTAAATGGCGAAGCGCGGCAGGCCCGAGAATGTGAGTTGGACCGGATTGCCGTCGGCATCGACGGCGGACACCGGAATGTCGAGCGTCGCGCCTTTGTCGACGAAGGCGTTGCTGATGTCGCCGATCTCGGGTGCGCGGTTGGCGTTGGTGACGACGATGGGCAGGACGACCTGGCTGGTCGCAGGTGTGCCGGTACCGTTGCCATCGTCGGTGGCGGTGACGGTGACACTATAGCTGCCGGCTTGTGCGTAACCCGGCGTCCAGACGATCTCCATGGTCTCGGCATCGAAGCTCGCGCCGGACGGAAGACCAGTGACGTCGTAGCTCACTGTCGGTGCCGTGGTCTCGGGGCCGATGGCTGGAGACGTAGGCGTGAGGCGGATCTTGGGCTCGAACCCGGGGTTGTCCGGGTCGAACGCGAAGACGCTGATGCGCAGCGGCTGACCTTCTAGCACGTTCCAGGTTTCGGCCGCGTCGAACACCGGCACGCCGTTGGCGTTGGCGACGTTGAACACGATTTCGCGCGTGACGCTGGTTTCGATAGGATCGCCACCTGGCGGGGCGTAGGTCGCAGTCAGCGTGACCGGCATGCGGTAGCTGCCGTGCTGATTGAAGTCCGGCGTCCATTCGAACCAGCCGGTTTCGCTGTTCAGCGTGGCGCCACCGGGTAGCCAGGGCGCGGAGTAATCGAGCGTGATCGTGGTGCCGTCCGCTTGCACGAGGCCGCCCGGCATGGAACCCGCGAGTTGCAATGCGTACCGCTCGCCTTCGCGCAGCGTCTGCGCGGCGACGGGCAGGAGCACCGGCTGGGCGTAGCCCTGCTCGACGGTGATGTTGAAGCGC
>JAKAMD010000122.1 GCA_021823875.1 Pseudomonadota bacterium
TCGGAAAGCCGACCGTGCTTGAGGGCCGGCAGGCCTTGACGCTGCCGCTGCGCTTCGATGACGGCGCGATGTTTCTCGGACCGATCCCGCTCGGCGTGACGCCGGCATTATTTTAGTGCGTCTCGCCGCTGTGGCGCGGTGTTTTGCAATCCGGCTCTTTGCTCGGCGGTAAGCCTTTTGACGGGCATCAATGCGTTTCTTGACAGCTCTGGCATAAGAACTCGCCTTCGCTTGAAAGGAGGCTTGTATGTCCTGGACAGCAAAGCTTGCCGCCTTGGGATTTCTTGCTCTTGGCGGGCTATCGATCGGCGCTGTCGCAAATGCCTCGGAGCGTCTGCTTCCCTCGCAAAAACTCGCCGCGCTAGTTGCGAATGGCGAGGTGAAGCGCGCCACTCCCGTGCCTAAGACCAGAATTGCCGCCGGCCAGGAATGCCCGGCGAACTCCGGTTCTTACTGCAGCGACCAGTTTCCGGTCTGCTGCCTCGTGAGCGGTACATGGGGCTGCTACGCCAAGCTCGCCGACTGCAAGGAACGATGAGGCGCGAGCGTTCGCCTGATCGTGAGGAGAGACCCATGTGGAAGTTTGTTGCGCTTTGCGGCATTGCCGTCTCGTTGGCCGCGGCAGCGCCGGTCGCCGCGGTCGGCATCAGCGGCAATGACTCGCCAGCGAAAATCTCGCGATGCCTCGGGAGTGTCGACGGCAATAGCAGGCTCGCCGCCAACGAAAGATGTCGCGACGGCCGCTATTGTCCCGTCGGGACGCACTGCGTGTGCGATTCGCAGGGCTGTTACTGCGTGTACGATCCGCCGTGGAAATAGCGGCGGCGTGGCGCAGGGCGAATGAGCGGAATGCTGCTTAGCCCTGCGCGGTTAATCCTGGTCCGCCGCATAAGGCTTCGGTAGCGGCTCGTGCGGCAGGTCGGGATGCGGGCGACCGAAATCGGGCGACGGCGAATCCTGGCCGATGTCGACGATGCCCTTGCGGATGGCGCGCGTGCGCGCGAAGTGCTCGAACAGCGTCTTGCCGTCGCCGTTGCGGATCGCCTTGGTCAGCAGCGAAATGTCCTCGTTGAAGCGGCCGAGCATTTCGAGGACGGCGTCCTTGTTGGCGAGGAACACGTCGCGCCACATGGTCGGATCGGACGCCGCGATGCGGGTGAAATCGCGGAAGCCGCCGGCGGAAAACTTCAGCACCTCCGAGCGCGTCACGTTCTGCAATTCGTCCGCCGTGCCGACGATGGTGTAAGCAATCAGATGCGGCAAGTGGCTGGTGATGCCCAGCACCAGGTCGTGGTGTTCGGGCGTCATCTGCTCGACATTGGCGCCGAGCAGCCGCCAGAACGTCGCCAGCTTCTCGGCCGCAGCGGCGTCCGCGCCTTGGGGCGGCGTCAGGATGCACCAGCGGTTGACGAACAGCTCGGAAAAGCCGGCATCGGGTCCGGAATATTCGGTGCCAGCAACCGGATGCGCCGGAACGAAATGCACATTCTTCGGCAGATGCGGAGCCATGTCGCGCACCACGGCGCCTTTTACCGAACCGACGTCGGAGACGATCGCGCCCGGCTTAAGGTGTGGCGCGATCTCCTGCGCCACCGGTCCGCAAGCGCCGACCGGAATGCAGACGATGACCAGGTCGGCACTTTCGACCGCCGCCGCATTGGTCTCGACCACCTGATCGGCCAAGCCGAGTTCGGCGACGCGCCGGCGCGTTTGCGGCGAACGCGCGGTCGCCACGATCGAGCCGACCGCGTTCTGCGCGCGCGCCGCGCGCGCGATCGACGAGCCGATCAGGCCGACGCCGATCAGGGCCAGGCGGTTGAACAGGGGCGGCGGCGTGCTCACGCCTTTTGTCCCAGGAAATCGGCGAGCGCTTTCACCACCAGCCGGTTGGCTTCCTCGGTGCCGACGCTCATGCGCAGCGCATTCGGCAGGTGATAGGCACCGACCTGACGCAGTATTAGGCCGCGCTTGGTGAGGAAGGCATCGGCTTCCTTGGCGGTCTTACCCTTAACATCCGGGAAGTGGATGAGCAGGAAGTTCGCCACGCTCGGCGTCACTTCCAAGCCGAGCTTGCGGATCTCCTCGACCAGCCAAGGCAGCCAGCGTTCATTATGCGCGCGTGAATATTCGATATGCGCGGTGTCGCGAACGGCGGCGATGCCGGCGGCGATGGCCGCGGCATTGACATTGAACGGACCGCGCACGCGGTTGACGGCGTCGACCACATGCCCCGGTCCGTACATCCAGCCAAGCCGCAGCGCGGCCAGCGCGTGGATCTTGGAGAAGGTGCGGCACATCACGACGTTCTCGGAGGTCGCCACCAGTTCGATGCCGGCTTCGTAGTCGTTGCGCTGGACATATTCGGCATAGGCCGCGTCCAGCACCAGCAGCACGTGCGGCGGCAGGCCGCGGTGCAGGCGCTTCACCTCGTCGAATGGAATATAGGTCCCGGTCGGATTGTTCGGATTGGCCAGGAACACCACCTTGGTCTTCGGCGTCACCGCCTGCAGCATGGCGTCGACATTGACCGTGTAATTAGTCTCCGGCGCCACCACCGGTTTGGCGCCGGCCGCCAGCGTCGCGATCGGATAGACCAGGAAGCCGTGCGTGGCATGGATCGCCTCGTCGCCGTCCTTGAGGTAGGCGCGTGCGATCAGGTTGAGCAGGTCGTCGGAGCCGGCGCCGCAGACGATGCGGTCGGGATCGAGTCCATAGACGCTGCCGATCGCCTCGCGCAGCGCCGTGGAGGCACCGTCCGGATAATCCTCCAGATGCTCACCCACGGTCCGATAGGCTTCGATGGCGTGCGCGCTCGGCCCCAACGGGCTTTCGTTGGAGGAGAGCTTGTACACTTTGTCGACGCCGGGGGCGGTGCTCTTACCCGGGATGTAAGGGGCGATGTCGAGCACGCCGGGGCGTGGTTGCGGGCGGTTCGCGGTCATGTGTCGGACTTTGGGTTGATCAGGATTTTTTCGCGGCAACCGTATAGCGGGTTGCGTGGCTGCCGACGAGGGCCGAGGAGCGCAAGGTTGCCCCGGCCTTAACGAGGGTCTCGCTCACCTCTCCCAGCGCGACGCCCTTGGGCAGGGTGACCAGCAGGGCGGCGCCGTCGAAGGCGCGGTCGGGCACGGCGATGAAATCGACCAGCATGGACAGGGCTTGGGCGGCGGCGGCGCCCCAGCCGGAGACGCGGACGCTCCAGACCGCGGCATCGGTGGCCATGGCATCGGCGGCGACCCGCGAAATCACGAACACCGGCAGGGCGGCCGGATGGTCGGCGCGCTCCACGAAGGGCAGGCGGGCGATGATCTTGGGCGCGGCGTCGAACTCGAGCGCGCTCCACCAGGTCCCCGCACTGGCGACCGCGAAGGCCGGGACCAGGCCGAGATCGCCCTTGGATTCGGATACCGCGGCGACCACGCCGGAAGCGCCCATATGCGGCACGAAGGGCACCGTGAAGCCGAAATGGAACCGGGCGGAATCGCGCATCGAGGCGTCGCCCGCCGACAGGTCAGCATGCACCGAGAACGGCGCCTGCACGTAGGTGAATGTGGCGATGATCACGCGCCAGATGCTCTCGACGGTATCGAGCGGCAGGATGCCTTTATGGCGCTCGACCAGCCGGCGCATCATTTCGGCCTCGCGCGCCGGGCGGAAGGCCGAGCCACCGGTATCCTGGCTCTTCTTGACCGCGATCAGCCGGTCGATGATCTCGCCCCGCTCCATCAGGAGCTGGTGCATGGCCGCATCGAGGCGGTCGATCTCCTGGCGAAGGTCAGCCAAAGAGGGCGTTTCGGGTGTTTTTGCCATGGCGGCATTGATAGGTGGGCCAGAGCCCGAAATCAAAGAAAACGTTGACAGTCGTTTGGTAGGTTGACAGTTAAGCCCCTTCTGCGACTAGCTAAATGGTTCGCGAACCGGAACTAGGGCCTTTCCGGGAATGCGAGGGCGACGCGCCAGGAGCGCATGAGGCGATGGTCGAGGCCAATCTGACGGCAGCACGCGACGTGCCGCGCGAGGCGGACAGCCCGCGCGACTCCGACGTCGCGCACTTCGGTGCGGACAAGCCGCTCAAGCTCGATTCCGGCGTCGTGCTCTCGCCGTTCCAGGTCGCCTACAAGACCTACGGTACGCTCAATGCGGAGCGCTCCAATGCGGTGCTGGTCTGCCATGCGCTGACCGGCGACCAGCATGTGGCGAGCGAACATCCGGTCACCGGCAAAGGTGGCTGGTGGGAGACTATGATCGGCCCGCGCAAGCCGATCGACACCGAGCGTTATTTCATCATCTGCGCCAATGTGATTGGCGGCTGCATGGGTACGACCGGGCCGGCCTCCACCGATCCCAGGACCGGCAAGCCCTATGCGCTGAGTTTTCCGGTGGTGACCATCCGCGACATGGTGCGCGCGCAGGCCATGCTGGTCGACTATCTCGGCATCGATACGCTGTTCGCGGTGGTGGGCGGCTCGATGGGCGGCATGCAGGTGCTGCAATGGGCTGCCAGCTATCCCGAGCGCGTGTTCTCGGCGCTGCCGATCGCCTGCGCCACGCGTCATTCGGCGCAGAACATCGCCTTCCATGAGGTCGGCCGGCAGGCGATCATGGCCGATCCGGAGTGGCGCGGCGGCAATTATCTGACCGAAGGGACCGATCCGCAGCATCGCGGGCTCGCGGTCGCGCGCATGGCCGCGCATATCACCTATCTCTCGGACGCCGCGCTGCACCGCAAGTTCGGGCGCAAATTCCAGGACCGTGAGAAGGTGACCTTCTCGTTCGACGCGGATTTCCAGGTCGAATCCTATCTGCGCTACCAGGGCATCTCCTTCGTCGAGCGTTTTGACGCCAATTCCTATCTCTATCTGACGCGCGCCATGGACTATTTCGACTTGGCCGCCGATTGCGACGGTGGCCTGGTCGCCAACGCCTTCCGCAATTCGCCGACGCGCTTCTGCGTGATCTCGTTCACCAGCGACTGGCTGTTTCCGACATCGGAATCGCGCGCCATCGTCCATGCGCTCAATGCCGCCGGCGCGCGCGTGTCCTTCGCCGAAATCGTCACCGACAAGGGACACGACGCCTTCCTGCTCGACGAGCCGGAACTGCTTGCCATCGTGCGCGGCTTCCTCGACGGCGCCCGCAAGGCGCGCGGGTTGTCGGGCGCGCCTTGACGAGATGAACATGCTCAGCCGTCCCGATACCGCTCATATCGCGCGCAACTCCGGCGGCGCCCGCGTCGACTTGGTGCTGGTCGCCGATATGGTCGAGCGCGGCGCCAAGGTGCTCGACGTCGGCTGCGGCGACGGCGAATTGCTGCGGCTCTTGGCCGAGACCCGCGACGTCGACGGGCGCGGCATCGAATTGTCGCGCGAGGGCGTTAACGACAGCGTGGCCAAGGGCCTGGCGGTGATCCAGGGCGACGCCGACACCGATCTGGCCGACTATCCGGACGATGCCTTCGACTATGTGATCCTGTCGCAGACCCTGCAGGCCACCCGCCATCCGCGCGTGGTGCTGGAACACATGCTGCGCATCGGCCGCCGCGCCATCGTTTCGTTTCCCAATTTCGGGCACTGGAAGGTGCGGCTGCAATTACTGTTCGCCGGTCATATGCCGCAGACCGACATCCTGCCCTATAGCTGGTACGACACGCCCAATATCCACCACTGCACGATCAAGGACTTCGTCCAGCTCTGCGACGAGATCGGCGTGAAGATGGAAAAGGCGGTGGCGCTCAACGCCTGGGGCTCGCCGCTGCGCCTGAACGCGCCCTGGTGGTTCTGGAACCTGTTCGGCGAACAGGCGGTCTTCCTCCTCAGCCGCGAGGGCTGAGCGGCTCGCCGGCGCCGAGGCCGCCGGGCGTCCTGCCACATTGTTGCACCGCAACTTTAACTTTGGCGCGGGTCGGCGACGACTTGCGCTCCAAATATATCTTGATACGAACACTGTATAGTTTCTAATAGTGAGGTATTATTATCTTAATAGATCGTATATTTTCTTTGACGCAGTGTTTAACGACGAATAGCAGCCATGCACCCCGTCAAATGACCTTGCTTAAATCACAAAGTTGCCATCCTTAGCCGGTGTATACGCTCCCATATCGCCTCTGATCCTGTACGGGTCGGAGGCGTTGCTGTTTGATAGAGGGGACTAGATCTGATGAGACTTGCGAAGACGCGCATGACGATTTTGGTGTGCTCAGCGGCCCTGATCGGGCTGACCGGCTCCGCCATCGCGCGCCCCGGCCACCATCACCACAAGCGGGGACACGCGGTGGCCGCGGCCAACTCGGCGCATTCAAGCGCCACCAACAGTGATCAACGCTATGCCTTCCAGCGCGACGACTGGAAACGGCGCCAAAGCCGCGTCACCTTGAGCGCCCGGCGCCATCGCGCCGCGACCACGCCGGTCAGCAGCGTTGGCAGTTCGAGCGGCAACGACTTGGTCGCCGAAGCGCGCAAATATCTCGGGACCAACCCGACGGGCCGGAGGAGCCTCTGGTGCGGCGCCTTCATGGACATGGTGTTGCGGCGGACCGGGCATAAAGGCGGCGGCAATCTCGCGCTGGCCTATGCCCATTACGGCCACCGCGTTGCCGGGCCTCAGGTCGGCGCCATCGCGGTGATGGGGCGGCGCGGCGGCGGCCATGTCGGTGTCGTCGCTGGTGTCGATCCGAACGGCAATCCGATCATCGTGTCCGGCAACCACAATCACAGCGTTGGCGAGTCGGTTTATCCGCGCGGCCGCATCGTCGCCTATGTCGAGCCGAACAACTGAGCCGAACTCGACGGACTGAAACAACCGCGCCGCGCCTTCGCGTGGCGCGGTTTTGTTTTATTCGCTTTCTTTTATTCGCTTTCCTTGAGCGCTCGTCATTCAGCTTAACGATTAGGGTTACGCGGCATCCATTGCGCGCGGATGCGTGCGATGCCGCTGTTTGATGGCGTCAGGCCGCGCGATTTTTTCCGACGGCTTTGGGCCGATCGCTCCCGCCCGCAAAGCCGTCAACCCGTTCATCATGAATCCAATCCGTTCAGGTTGTAGAAATTATCGATGCTAATTTTAGCTGTGTTGGTGACGAAAAATCGCGCCCCAACAAGAAGGCCGGGCATGGAGACCCGTCATGCGTTTCAAGACCGAAATTGTGCTTGCAGTCGCTGGTGCCTGTTTATTGACGCTGAGCGTTTCCGCTTTCGCGCTTCCGCCGCCGCGCGATCATACGCAAGCGTTGCTCCGTGAGCGCGGCGGTATGTCGAATGTGCCGCTTCCGCCCCATCGTCCGGCGCGGCTGCAACTCGCCAGCCGGACGCCGATGTCCACCATGCAGCGCATGGTCGCCGTCTCGACGTCCATGTTCAACGGCCCCGCGCTGGTCGCCGAGGCGCGCAAATATCTCGGCACCAATCCCACCGATCGCAAAAGTCTGTGGTGCGCGACCTTCATGAATTTCATCCTGGCCAAGCTCGGCTATGCCGGCACCAATTCCGACGCCGCCAAGTCGTTCGCTTATTATGGCCATCGCCTGTCTGAGCCGCGGATCGGTGCCATTGCAGTGCTCACGCGCGGCAGGCGCGGCGGTCATGTCGGCGTGGTCAGCGGCATTGATGCGAACGGCAATCCGGTCATCATCTCCGGCAACCACAACCGGCGCGTCGGCATCGGCGTCTATCCGCGGTCGCGCGTGATTGCCTATGTCATGCCGACCCGGCGCTACGCGCTGCCCGTGCGGTTCGCCAGCCGCGTGCCCGTCTCGGCAACGAGTATCGACTCGCCGATCACCGAATTGCTGGCGACGATCAATGCCGAACCGGAACGGCGGGAAGTCCGCGCCTCGACGCCGGAAGCGGCGCGTCCGGTACATTCGGCGCGCATGATGCCGTCATGGCGTGCGACGCGAAGGATGGGGCGGATGCGGCCCGTGCACAGGCCAAGCGTGATCCGAGAGGCGCTGGCCGAGCGGCCCTATCGGCTGGTGCAGCAGGTGCCCGATCAGAGCGTGCGTCGCTATCCGCCGCTCGATCCGGCCTTGGTCAAACTTTTCGACGCCCGCGCCGGCGCGCCCCGCCAGCAGGCGAGCCGCTAGGCGGATTGCACTGTCAGCGTATCGCCTTTCGCGATCTCGCCCGCCGCCACCACCTGCGCATAGACACCGCAATCGCTGTGACCAAAAGTCCGTTGCAGCATCGCCGGGATGGTGAGATCGCGCAGGCCGGTATCGGGATCGACGTTGGTGGCGGCGCAGCGCACGATGCGCTTGACCACCTTCAGGCGCGCGCCGCCAACCGCGAGCTCGGCGCCCAAGAGGTCGAATTCGTGCCAGGCCGGCCAACCGCTGACATAGAGATTGGCGCGGAAGCGCAAGGGATTGACCGGCGCCCCGAGCGCGGTCTCCAGCGCCGCGACCGAGGCGAGGTTGATGATCGAGACCACTTTCTGCGCCACGTCCGAGAAACTGTGGCCGTCGCCGTAGAGCACCTTGGCGGGCCCGTGCAGTTCGTCGGCGCAATAGCTGGCGAAGAACGCCTCGATGGCCGCGCGCCCTTCCGCGGTACGCAGGTCGCCGCGCGCGACCTCGCTGCCTGCGCGGCGGATGACCAGCGTGTGGTTCGCTTCGTCATAGTCGGCGCGCAGCGCCGCCAGGCGCTCGTTGCGCATCAGCATCAGGAAACGCTGCTTGGGGAAATAGGCCGGGTGGGCGGGGTCGAAGCCGGTCGGGCCGTTCTCGATGGCATAGAGCCGGTCGGCCGGCAGGGTGCCGCCGACGGCAAGCGCGACGCGGGCGAGCGGCTGGGGGGTGAGGCCTTTGACCGGATACCGGTAGATGGCCTGGATCGTGGCGGGTGAGTCGGACATTTACCGGCTTTCTTAGCAAATTTGCGGTTTTCTCGCTGCGTCGGATCGGCTCGGACGGGTCTTCCAACTGCCATAGGGGACCCCACATAACACCCGACGGCGGGCCGCCTCTCCGGGACCCGCCGCTTTACCGGTGCCAAAATGGGCCGAGGGAGTGACGCATGAATTTCGAGAAATACACCGACCGTGCCCGCGGTTTCGTGCAATCCGCCCAATCGCTGGCCCTGCGCGAGGGCCATCAGCAATTCGCCCCCGAACATCTGCTCAAGGTTCTGCTCGACGACCCGGAAGGGTTGGCGGCGGGCCTG
>JAKAMD010000123.1 GCA_021823875.1 Pseudomonadota bacterium
GCGGATTGCCCGGCAGTTCGAGCGCGATGTGGTCGTAGCTGCCGAGCGACAGCTTCTCGGCGGCGTCGCGCTGGCGCTTGGGCAGTTCCGGATTGAACGCGATCTTGCCGGAGGTCAGCATGTTGGTCGACACGGTGACGATCACCGCACGTGGAAACAAGGTGCCGCGCGGGCTGCCGACCGCGAGCCGCGGCGACGTCGCCACCTGGCCGACCGGCGTGTTGAGCTGCACCGGCAGACCGGTGGCGAGATACGCCAGCAACGCGCCATAGCCCTGCCGGCAGAAGGCATCGTTGTCGCGCCCGCGCCGGCGGCCAAGCGCGAGGCCTGAGACATCGGCGAGATCCTTGCCGCAGGCGAACGGCCCGTCGATGAATTCGACAGTTTGCTGCCAGGCGCCGAGATCGGACGGCAGTGCCGACAATGCCGCCATGTCTATCGTGCCGCGCGCCGCATCGGACCAGGCGCGGCGCGCGCTGACCAGCGCCGCCAGCAGCCGCTCCAGCTCGCTGTCGCGCGCATCGCGCGGCCCCACGCGGGCCGACAGTCCGCGCGGCACCGGCGTGACATCGAGCGTTGCCGGCGACAGTTTGGCGAGCGGGTTGTCGTCGGCACCATGAATCCAATGTGCGCCGAGATCGAACGGGACACTGAACAGCTCCGTATCGGTGACGCAACGCCCGCCGATGCGCTTATCCGCTTCGATCAGCCGGAAGCTGCGCTTGGCGGCGGCGATGCGGCGCGCGGCGGCGATGCCGGCGGCACCGGCGCCGATGACCGCCACGTCCACATCATAGGAGGCAGCCTTCGCCCCGATCGCGGGCGCGGCGATCAGTCCGGCGGAAGCGGCGAGAAACGAACGGCGGCTAATCTTCGACATGGTATCCGAATGCTTTAAGCGCGCGTCGAGCGAACCAACAACCGTGACGGTTGTCGCAAATTCGGCCGGCAAAATCACCCATGGCTAACGCGCGGTAACGCGCCTCGGCCGCGGAATGAACCAATTTGCAATGAGTCTTCATTAATTTTGGCGGCAGCAAGACGTGCGGAAACACGCACGCCGGGGAAACGAGCGTCGCAGCGGGCGTCAAGAAAGGGCGCCGAGGTCCGCACTATGGGGTGGATGGCCGATCGCGTCGGGCACCTTCTCGCCCGCTACCTGGACAAGCCGGAGCCCGGCTACGAGCCCTATACGCCGAGCGACCCGCAGGCGCTGCGCACGACCTTGAAGCCCGGCGACGTGCTGCTGGTCGAGGGCGACAACCACGTCTCCGGCGTCATCAAATACCTGACGCAATCGACCTGGTCGCACGCCGCGCTCTATGTCGGGCCGGTCGGCGACCGTATGACGCCCGAGGGCGAACCGCTGGTGCTGGTGGAGGCGAACATCAGCCAAGGCGTGGTGGCGGCGCCGCTGTCCAAATACATCCGCTACCACACCCGCATCTGCCGGCCGATCGGCCTGAGCGAGGAAGACTGCGCGCGGGTGTGCACCTACGCCGCCGAGCGCATCGGCTTCGACTACGACCTGAAGAACATCACCGACCTGTTGCGTTATCTGCTGCCCCTGCCGGTCCCGCAGCGCTGGCGGCGGCGCATGATGGCGCTCGGCTCCGGTCATCCGACCCGCATCATCTGTTCGGCGCTGATCGCGCAGGCTTTCCAGACCGTGCGCTATCCGATCCTGCCCAAGGTGGCGCGCGCGGCGAGCGAAACGGCGTGGCAGGACATCCTGGAGATCCGTCATTCCTCGCTCTATGCCCCGCGCGATTTCGACATCTCGCCCTATTTCCAGGTGGTCAAGCCGACGGTGGAGCAAGGCTTCGACTACAAGACCATGGCCTGGACCGACCTGCCGGTGGCCGATGACGCCGAGGAATTGATGTCGCTGGTGCCGGCGCAGCGCACGGAATTGGAGGCCGAGACGGCTTCGCCGACCGCGTGAGGCTTGCTCTCGCGCGTCCCGCGCCTTACCTGTTCCCCCATGTTTGACGCCGCTGCCAAAGCGCTTGCGCAGATGCTCACCCCGACGCTGCGCGCCGTGCTCCTGAAGGCGATCGGGCTCGCGCTCGCCCTGATCGCCATCATCAGCATCGTGCTGCAACGCCTGCTCTCGGCGCTGGCCGATAATGGCGCCACCTGGGCCGAGCAGACCTCCGGCTTCGCACCGCATGCGGTGTGGTCGGCGCTCGCCTGGGTGCTGTCGATCATGGCGGGCATCGGCATCGTCACCGGGGCGCTCTTCCTGATGCCGACCGTGACCGCCTTCGTTGGCAGCTTCTTCGTCGACGAGACCGCCGAGGCGGTCGAGCGCGAATATTATCCGGCCGAGCCGGTGGGGCGCGCGCTGCCGTTCTTCCGCGCGCTGATCGAGGGCCTCAAGATCGCCTGGCTGGCGCTGCTGGTTTATCTCTGCGCGCTGCCGTTCCTGTTCTTCGCCGGCTTCGGCGTCATTATTTTATTTCTGGCGAACGCCTACCTGCTCGGCCGCGAATATTTCGAGCTTGCCGCCATGCGTTTCCGCCCGCCCTATGAGGCCAAGGCCATGCGCAAGGCCAACGCGCCCTATGTGTTTCTCGCCGGCATGGTGATCGCAGTGTTCGTGTCGATCCCGGTGGTCAATCTGGCGACGCCGATCTTCGCCATGGCCTTTATGGTGCACGTGCACAAGCGCATGAGCACCAAGCGCGCCGAGTTGATCGAGCACTAGCGCGGCTAGGCTAGACAAGTTCACCGTTTCATAGAAACGACGAACGTTGTCTGAGTTTTTATTTTATCGCGTTTGCGGAATGGCTATTTGCTTTCGCTAATCCCTTACATCTTGCGCTGCGCCGCGTTCCAATGCTGCTCGAGATTGGCAATCAGCGCCGGGCTGAAATGGCAATAGGCCTGTTCGCGGCAGTAAACCGCCATGTAGCGGCGGAACGTGTCGAGCGGCTCCTCGCCCACGCGCAAAGCGCGGCGGTTGCCGGCGGAACTGACCACGCCGGAGCCGGTGAAGCGCTCGACGGCGCGCTCGACCGCCTCGTCCAGGTCTTCCGGCGAAACGATCTCATCGCAGATCATGCGGCCTTCCGGGGTGTCGCAATCGAGCCGGCGGCCGGCCATGATCGCCTGCCGCGCGATGCGCGCGCCGACAAAGCGCGGGAGCCGCAGATTGGCGACGCCGGGAATGATGCCCTCCTTGCGCGCCGGCAATGTCATGTAGGCGTCGTCGCCGGCGATGACCCAATCCATCACCAGCAGATACTGGCAGCCGCCACCGATGGCGAAGGTGTCGAGGCCGGCGATCCACGGCTTCTCGCGCGTACCGCCGTAAGTTTCGTCGGGGCTGGCGTCGCCCAAGGCGAGACCGCGCAGCATCTTGTTCACGATGCCCATGTCGCGGCGGATGTACCAGAGATAGGGAATCATGCCGCGATAGAGATGGGTCAGATTGATACCGGCGGAGAAGATGTTGCGTCCGGCATAGCGCGGATGCCGGACCGGACCGCCGCGCAGCACGCAGATTTCGCTCAGCGGGTCGAGGATGGCGATATCGGCCGCCGTCTCGGTGTCGGCGAGGGTGCCGTCATCCTCGGCATTGAGGTAACGCGGGTTGCACACCGTCACCACTGCCGCCTTGCCGCGCCGCTCCACCCGCGCCGGACCGAAATCGACGACACCGTTCTTGATGAACTCGCCGGCACGTTCCAGCGCTTCCGGCTTGGGCGCCAGCATGGCGTGGCAGAGATGCATGCCGGCGTCGGGTAGCGCCAGCACCTGCGCCAGGAAAATTCCCTGGTCGATCTCGACGCCGTCCTTCTCGCTTTGCATCAATGCGCTTTCGGCATCGACCTGTTGGCGCGTCGGCGTCAGGCCGGGCACGAGCCTGGCGGCGTCGTAGACAAGGTCTTCGACGCGCACGAAGGCGCCGAGATTTTTGGTCAGCTTGCGGTAGATGGCGTCGGCATGACGCGTGAGAAATTGTTCGCGCGAACGCCGGCAATCCCGCAGAATGGCATCCGCCGCCGTCTGCTGCGCGGCCGTGCGCTTGAGCCTCCTCGGGAGCTTGGCGAGCAGATTGGTGCCGGTGCGCCAATATTTCCTGGTGGACGCCACATCGCGCTGAAAATCGGCGCTGACCCGCGGTTGCGCCTTGATCCAGGCGGAGGCTTCCTTGGCTGGCAATCCAGCACGTTGCAAATATTCAATCGTATTCTCTTGAACGAACGCTTTTGCCCGCGCCGTACCGGCCCGTTCCATCACGCATACTCCCTGAGGTGTTTCTATTTTTGAACAATCGTCTTGCCCGGCCACTTGCACAGGTCGGCGATCAGGCACTTCTCGCATAGCGGCTTGCGCGCGAGGCAGACATAGCGCCCGTGCAGGATCAGCCAGTGGTGGGCGTGGCGCTTGAACTCGGCCGGCACCACCTGTTCGAGTTTCTGCTCGACCTCGAACGGCGTCTTGCCGGGCGCGATCCCGGTGCGGTTGCCGATCCGGAAGATGTGGGTGTCGACCGCGATGGTCGGTTCGCCGAAGGCGATGTTGAGCACCACATTGGCGGTCTTGCGCCCGACCCCGGGCAGCATCTCCAGCGCCTCGCGCGAGCGCGGCACCTCGCCGCCATGTTCGGCCATGAGCTTCTGCGACAGCGCGACCACGTTCTTGGCCTTGTTGCGAAAGAGCCCGATGGTCTTGATGAAGTCGCGCACCCTGTCCTCGCCGAGCGCAACCATCTTGGCCGGCGTGTCGGCGGCGGCAAACAGCGCCGGTGTCGCCTTGTTGACGCCGGCATCGGTCGCCTGCGCCGACAGCACCACCGCCACCAAGAGCGTGAACGGGTTGACGTGCTGCAGCTCGCCCTTGGGCTCGGGATTGGCGGCACGGAAGCGGCGGAACGCTTCCGTGATCTCGGCGTTGGTCCAAGACGGCGACGCGCCGGGGGCGGCCGGCGCTGGCTTGCGCGGGGCTTTACCCTTGGCGGTCTTGGTCTTGGATAGCTTGGCCTTGCCCGCATTGGTTACGGGCTTGCGGGCCGCCGCCTTCCTGCCGGTCGCTTTCTTGCGGGTCGCCTTTTTCGCCATCGTTCCGGTATAGTCAGAGCCATGAGCGCCGACAACGACGACACCCTCGAACCCACCATCTTTTCCGCGCTGATCACGCCGCACCGCTCGCTCAGCAATGTGGGCTTCCTGGTGCTGATGATCGTTTTCGGCGCGGTGAGCTTCTTCTCCGGGGTCCTGTTCCTGGCCGAGGGCGCCTGGCCGGTGTTCGCCTTCTTTGGGCTCGACGTGCTGCTGCTCTACTGGGCGTTCCGGCTCAATTACCGCCACGCCGACGCCTACGAAGAGGTGATGGTGACCTCGACGAAGCTCACCGTGCGCAAGGTCAGCCATCGCGGGCGGGCGCGGGTGTGGGAGCTCAACCCGCTCTGGGTGCAGCTCGAGAAGGTAATGCAGGACGATTTCGGCATCGAGCGCCTGCTCCTGGTCTCGCGCGGCAAGCGGCTGGCGGTGGCCAATTTCCTGGCACCGAACGAAAAGGAAAGCTTCGCCGAGGCGCTCGGCGCGGCGCTGGCCGAAGCCAAGCGCGGGGTGACCAGGACGGTGATCTAGTCATTCCGGGACGGCGCGAAGCGCCGGGCCCGGAATCCCAGTCCAAAATGGATATCTTGCCGTGTAACTCTGGATTCCGGGTTCGCACGCTACGCTGACGCCCGGGAATGACAAGTTGAATGCCAGAAATCGGGTGGGCATGCCGCCCGCGCCGTCCTAAAGAGCGGTCATGAGCATGACACTGCAATCAACCGCTGAAAGCAGCCCCATCATCGCGCCGCTCGCCACCGCGGCGGCCGACTACGACATCGTGCGCCGCGCCATCGCCCACATTCGCGGCAACTGGCGGGCGCAGCCGGAGATCGACACGATCGCCGACGCCGCTGGCGTCAGTGCCACCGATCTGCATCATCTGTTCCGGCGCTGGTGCGGGTTGACGCCGAAAGCCTTCCTGCAGGCGCTCACGCTCAGCCACGCGCGCGAACTATTGCGTTCGTCGGCGAGCGTGCTCGACACCGCTTACGAGGTCGGCCTGTCCGGCCCCGGCCGCTTGCACGACCTGTTCGTCACCCATGAGGCGATGTCGCCGGGCGAATGGAAGGCCGGCGGCGAAGGCCTCACCATGACCTACGGCTTCCACCCTTGCCCGTTCGGCATGGCGCTGGTGATGACGACGCCGCGCGGACTCGCAGGGCTCGCGCTTGCCGATGCCGGCAAGGAGCGCACGGCGCTGCGCGACATGAAATCGCGTTGGCCGAAAGCGAAATATGTCGAGGACTACGCTGCCACCGCAGCAACCGCGCGCCGCATCTTCGATGCCGCGCTCTGGCGCAAGGATCAGCCGCTGCGCGTGGTGTTGATCGGCACCGATTTCGAAGTGCGGGTGTGGGAGAAGCTGCTCGACATCCCGATGGGCAAGCTTACCACCTATTCCGATCTGGCTGCCCGCGCTGGCGCACCGAAGGCCGCGCGTGCGGTCGGCGCCGCCGTCGGCAAGAACCCGCTCTGTTTCGTGGTGCCGTGCCACCGCGTGATCGGCAAGAGCGGCGAACTCACCGGCTATCACTGGGGCCTCACCCGCAAGCGCGCCATGCTCGGCTGGGAAGCCGGCATGGTGGAGGCTTAAGTCCTCTCGCCACCTCCCCTTTCGGGCCTCCATTTCCGCGCTTCGCGGGCATGGCGCCCTTGCGCCGACCGCCGGTATCGCCATCTTGCGGCAAGTTGACCTTGTCCGGCCGATCCTTCAAAACCACCGCCAAACAGGCCGAAAAACCCGGGATTTTTCGCATGCAAGAACGCCGCCCTGTGATGCTGGTGGTGCTGGACGGATGGGGCTGGCGCGAGGAGGTCGCGGACAACGCCGTCCGCCAGGCCAAGACGCCGACCTTCGACCGGCTCTGGGCCTCCTGCCCGCACGCCTTCCTGCGCACCTCCGGCCGCGACGTCGGCCTGCCGGACGGGCAGATGGGCAATTCCGAGGTCGGCCATCTCAACATCGGCGCCGGCCGGGTGGTGATGCAGGACCTGCCGCGCATCGGCGACGCCATCGCCTCGGGCGAAATCGCCAAGAAGCCGGTGCTCACCGACCTGATCGCCAAGCTGAAAAAGAGCGGCGGCACCTGCCACCTGATCGGCCTGGTTTCGCCCGGCGGCGTGCATTCGCACCAGGATCATGCCGTCGCGCTGGCGAAGATTTTGACGGACGCCGGCGTACCGGCGGTGCTGCACGCGCTTACCGACGGCCGCGATACACCACCGCAAGCGGCGGCCGATTACCTGAAGCAGGTCACCGCCGCGCTGCCGAAGTCGGTGCCGGTCGCCACTGTCATCGGTCGCTATTACGCCATGGACCGCGACAAGCGCTGGGAGCGCGTGAGCAAGGCCTATGACGCCATAGTATCGGCCGAGGGCGCGCATTTCGGCGACGCGCAGGCGGCGATCGCCGATGCTTACGTCAACAAGGTCTATGACGAGTTCATCCTGCCGGCGGTGATCGGCAACTATGCCGGCATGAAGGACGGCGATGGCGTGCTGTGCTTCAATTTCCGCGCCGATCGCGTGCGCGAAATTCTCGGCGCGCTACTCGATGCGTCGTTCTCCGGATTCGCACGCAAGCGCACCGTGCGCTTCGCGGCGGCGGTCGGCATGGCCGAATACAGCGACGCGCTGAACAAGCTGATGCAGACGATCTTCCAGCCGCAGAGCTTTCCGAACATTCTGGGCGAGGTCGCCGCCAACGCCGGCCGCACGCAACTGCGCATGGCCGAGACCGAGAAATATCCGCACGTCACTTACTTCCTCAACGGCGGCCGCGAGGAGCCCTATCCGGGCGAAGACCGCATCATGGTGCCTTCGCCGAAGGTGGCGACCTACGACCTGCAGCCGGAAATGTCGGCACCCGAGCTCACCGCCAAGGCGGTGGAAGCGATCAATTCGGGCAAATACGATTTGATCGTGCTCAACTACGCCAATCCCGACATGGTTGGTCACACCGGCAGCCTGCCCGCCGCCATCAAGGCGGTGGAAACGGTGGACAACGGCCTCGGGCAGATCGCCGACGCCATCAGCAAAGCCGGCGGCGCGCTGCTGTTCACCGCCGATCACGGCAACTGCGAGATGATGCGCGACCCCGCAACCGGCGGCCCGCACACCGCGCACACCACCAATCCAGTACCGGTGGTGCTGATGGGCGGCGGCAAGGTTACGCTGCAGGACGGCCGGCTGGCCGACCTCGCGCCGACTTTGCTGCAGTTGATGGGCCTGCCGCAGCCGGCCGAGATGACCGGCCATTCGCTGATCAAGGCCTGAGCGGTAGCGCACCTACCCGTGTTTCGTGGCAGGATACCGGCCTTGGCAGCCGGGAGACGCGCCATGGCCGAACAGAATTCTGCGGGCGACGGCATCGAGGCGCTGTGGCCGACCATTTTCATGCGCCGCACGCTGCCCGGCGCTGAGCTTGCCAATCAGGCGCTGTCGGCATTCGTGCTCGAGCTGGAAGACGCCAACACGGCGCTCACCACCGACTATCTGCGCGACAACCTGCTCACCGCCGATCATCCCGCCGTGGCCTGGCTGCGCGACTGCATCAACCTCACAATTACTGACTATTTCCGCGCGCTCGGCATGGCCTACCCGATCGACTGGACGCTGCACGGCTGGGCCAATATCAACCGGCTCGGCGACTATCACGATCCGCACAATCATCCGCACAGCTATCTGTCGGGAACCTATTACGTGCAGGTGCCGATGGACCGCGCGCCGTTGCGCACGCGCAAGGACGTGCGGCCGGGCTGCATCACCTTCTACGACCCGCGCGGGCCGGCGGTGAACATGAACGCGATCCGCAACGATCCCTATATCGAGCCGGAATATACGGTGCAGCCGAAGCCGGGTCAGATTCTCTTATGGCCGGCGTTCCTGACGCATTTCGTGCATCCCAATCTGAGCGAGACGCCACGCATCAGCATCAGCTTCAACGCCATGCTGAAATGGTCGGACGTCTTTCTGCCGAGGCAGGC
>JAKAMD010000124.1 GCA_021823875.1 Pseudomonadota bacterium
GTTATGGCGAACAGGCGACGCATGTCCGCGCCGGTTGCTCGCAAGATGATCAGCAGCTTAGGTGACAAGGGCAATTCGGCTGCTGACAATCTCTCCAAGCGTGCCCTTGTCGCTTGGGGGAGGCCGCCTTCTATGCGGAGGCGGCTTCCTTTTGCGTCATGACCCGCCGCGTCGCTTTTTGCCGCCGCTTTCTGCGGCATCTGAAAGCCGAGCGGCTATCGTGTGAACGCGCTGAAATGCGCACATCGGAAGCGTACGCTGCCAGCCTCACCGGATCACTGAAATGTACGGAAAATCGAACTACACCCTTCCGGCCGTTCAATCATTCTGCCCCCGCGTCGCAAAGTGCCCGTACGCCGACGCGGCCCCTCCGGCAAACGGCGCCCACGCGCAGCGAACTTCATTCGGGCACGATAACGGCTCGATGGCCTACATCGTCTTGAGCAGACGCGCTCCCAGGTTCTCGTAAACCCTTCTGCCTCACATCTTGCGGGCGAGGTCGCCTGCCGTTGAAGCGCCGTCAACCTTAATGAATGAACACCGTCAACCTTAATCGATAAAAACGTCAGGTTCCCATGAGCCGATAATTCGATATTGAGTAATATCATACTAACGGCAATGGCCGATCAAAAGCGACGTTTGAAGGAGGCATCCATGCGTCCCGGTTTTCTTTTTCTGGCCGCTCTGGCGGGGACAGGTTTAGCGACTGCCTTCGCAGGCAGCGCGGTTGCGGGTGGATGGGGAGCGGGCTGCGGTTCCTGCGGTTCCGGCTACTATCCGGCCGGCCAAGTTTACTACGCGGCGCCGACCTATTCCTATGCTCCGCCGACGGTGACTGTGATCCCTCATTACGTGGTGCAGCCTCATTATTACGTTCAGCGCACCTACGTCATCGAACAAAATCATTACGTCAACGAGACGCCCTCCTGCGGCTCGGGCTTCGATCTGACGCGCTTGTTCGATCTTGGATCGGATTGCGGCGCCGCGCCTGTCGTGGCGCCTGCGACCGTCTATGAAAGCGCCGCGCCGGCGTACTATGCGCCGAGCGTCCGCTATGCTTCGCCGCGCTGGCGCTACTATCAGCGGCGACACCATCAGGTCTATCGCGCCCCGCACCACTATCGCTACAGCGCCACGTCATACCGGACGCACCGCCGGACCTACCGGCACACGGATTATCCCAAGCGCTATCGGTAATCCCTCGGCGGACACTCCGTGTGGCCGGAATCGGCCGCACGTCAGTCCGGCAACGGCACTCGCGCAGTCCAGCGAACGCTCAGCCACCGGCCCTCAGCCGGTGGCTATTGCGATCCAGCATAACGATATGCGCGCCATTCACTCCTGCAGCACATAGACGCCGGGTGCGTCGGCGAGCGGCGACTGGCCGGGCAGCCCCATCGGCGGCGGCGCGACCGGCGCGCCGGAATGCTGCGTCAGCCAGGCGGTCCATTCCGGCCACCAGGAGCCTTCCTTGCGTGGCGCCAGCTTCTGCCAAGTGTGGCGATCGAGATAGCGGTCGCGATGCATCTTGGTTTTCACCTGGTAGCTGCGATGCGGGTGGCCCGGCTCCGACACAATGCCGACATTGTGGCCGCCGGTGGTCAGCACGAAGGTGACGTCGGTATCGCCCAAGAGGTTGATCTTGTAGACCGAGCGCCAGGGCGCCACGTGGTCGGTCTCGGTGCCGACCGCAAAGATCGGCACGTGGATGTCGCTCAGCGCCAGCGAGCGGCCGTCGACCTTGTAGCGGCCCTCGGCCAGGTCATTGTCGAGGAAGAGCTGACGCAGATACTGCGAATGCATCTTGTAGGGCATGCGGGTGGCGTCGGCATTCCACGCCATCAGGTCGCTCATGGCCGCCCGCTCACCCATGAGGAATTCGCGCACCATGCGCGACCAGACCAGATCGTTGGAGCGCAGCATCTGGAAGGCGCCGGCCATCTGCTTGGTGTCGAGGAAGCCCTGCTCCCACATGAGATCCTCGAGGAAGGCAATCTGGCTGTCGTTGATGAACAGCATCAGCTCGCCCGCCTCGGTAAAGTCGGTCTGCGCGGCAAATAACGTGACGCTCTTGAGCCGTTCGTCGCCCGCGCCCGCCATGGCGGCGGCGGCAATCGCCATCAACGTGCCGCCGATGCAATAGCCGGTGGCGTGGATCTTCTGGTTCGGCACGACGGCGCTGATGGCGTCGACCGCCGCCGTCACGCCGAGCTTACGATAGTCTTCCAACGACAGATCGCGATCCTGCTCGGTCGGATTTTTCCAGGAGATCATGAAGACGGTGAAGCCCTGACCGGTGAGGTATTTCACCAGCGAGTTCTGCGGCGACAGATCGAGGATGTAGTATTTCATGATCCAGGCCGGCACGATCAGTACCGGTTCCGGATGCACTTGCTCGGTGGTCGGCGCGTACTGGATGAGTTCGATCAGGCGGTTGCGATAGACGACCTTGCCGGGCGTGAGCGCGACGTCGCGGCCGACCTGGAATTGCTCGGTGCCGACCGGCTTCTTGCCGGAGACGGCGCGCTCCCAATCTTCGTACATGTTCTGCGCGCCCTGCACGAGGTTTGTGCCGGCCTTGGCGATGGTCGCGCGCAGCAGTTCCGGATTGGTGGCGAGGAAGTTTGCCGGCGAGATCATGTCGAGCAGCTGCCGCGTGGTGAACTCGACCACGTTCTCATGCTGCTTGGTGACGCCGCGGATGCCGGTCGTGGCGTTGTACCACCATTGCTGCTGCAGCAGGAACGCCTGATGGATGAAGTTATAGGGCCATTTCTGCCAAGCCTCGCCGGCGAAACGCTTGTCCTGCGGCAAGGGCTCGATGCAGAGCGCGTGCGGCCCGCCGCCCTTGAGCATGCAGCGCAGGGCGAAGCTGGAAAAGCGCATCGCCTTGCGCGTGGCTTTGTCGGCGAGTTGCATGCGCTTGCCGGGCGAGAAGGTCAAATGCGTCGCCCAATCGAGATAGGCTTCGGCCAAGGCGGCCGGCGAGAGACCGGCGGTGAAGCGGGCCAGGCTCGCATGGGTCGAACGGTCGACGATGTCGGCCAGCGCGGTCACCGCGTAGGAATCACGTTGACCTTCGGGCAGCAGCGTGTATTCGCGCGGCTCGATGGCGGGCGGCGGCGGCAGCGGCTCGGCTTGCAAGGGCGGGCTCTCGGTGTCGGAGGTCAACGCGGTGTAAGGCAATTCAGCGGGCGAAAGTTTCAAATCTTGTGGCATGAGATCGTTGGCCATGGGGTAGCTCTCTCGCTCGAGGCATTTCGGCCAGTTTAACGAAACAACAAAGCGCGCCGGCTCAGGCGGCGCCATGAGCTAGATCAAGCGGCAATATTCAATAGCGTGAGGCGTTTGCCGGAATTGTGCGAAAATCGTGACAATTTGACGAAACGAACAGATGCAGCCGCTGATCCCGTTCGTTCCCGCGCAAGCAGAATCCAGGACCAAGATCGCGATACCGCAAGACAATAATTCAGGTCTGCGCTTTCACGGAGATGAAGGGGCGTGCTTCGACACGCTCTTTAACGAAGTGATTACTCACCCCAGGCGCGGAACGCTTCCTCGAAGGCGCGTTGGCCGGGAGATCCTTTCTCCAAGGCCAGGATGGCGCGCTTGCCGTTGGTGTAGACGATCGGAATATCGAACCAATCGCGCTCCTTGAGCAGCGCGATGTTGCGTTTCACGTCGACATCGACGGCGGACAGGCCGATCAGGAAATAGCCGTTGGTCACTTTGACCGCGAGACCGGCGAGTGGCACACCGCGCGCCTGTTCGCTCGATTTCGCCAAGACGCCCGGCACATTGCCGACGCCGCCCTGATCGAAATCGGCCGGCAGCGTGAACATGATCTCGATGGTATGGCTCGCCGGCAGCGCCTTGTCGGTGTTGCGGCGGAGCGACCAGGTCATGCGCATGTGGCGCTCGGGAATCTCGACATCCGCGCGCACGGCAAGTTCGGGCGCCAGGCCCGGACCAGGCGACACCGTCTCGGTGCGCCAGATCGCCGAGCCAACATAGCGCTTGCCCTGCGGATTGTTCGGCTCTTCCTCATAGAGAACGACCTTCTGCGCCACCGTCGCAGCCGGCGCGGTGGCAGGCTTCTCCGGCGCTCCCGGAGCGGTCGACGGCGCGACGCGGTCGGCGATCTTCGGCTTGGCCGTGGGCGCCGCCGGTGAGGGCTTCACCGTCGGCTGGCTGGTCGTGTGCAGCTTCGCCACCATGGTCGTGATGGTGCCGCGCTGCCAATAGGCACCACCGGCAAGACCGGCGAGCACCAGGGTCAGCACCAGGATCTTGACCAGCCGTCCATAGGAGCGCACCGGCCGATGGGCGTCTTCCTCTTCCTCATGGGCGTCGAAGCGGAACGGCGGCGGCATGGTACGGGCCGGCTCGACGTGCTCCTCGAACGGCTCTTCCGCCGGCTCCTCCGGCGCGTACTCCACCGCCGCATGTGCTGCGGCCTTAGGCTGGGACGGTGGCGCCCCGGTCTCCGCCGGCGGCTCGAAATAATGCGTGGCGGCATCCTGCTCCTGCGCGGCCTCGGCGGGCGGCGGGGCCGGTTCCGGGTGGTCGCCCGGCATGGCCTTATAGACCTCGCGCGCGGCGCGGTTGGCTTCGCTCGCCGCCTCGCCCAGGTCTTCGACCTCGGCCACCGACTCGCGGAAATTGTGCAGGCCGCGGTCGCGCAAGGAAGGCGGCGGGGCTTCTTTTTTCGCCGGTTCTGCGCTCGGCGCCGGCTCCGGCATCGGCCGCTTGGCGGCTTCCACCTCGACCTTGCGGATCGCCTCCTCGAGCGCCAGCCGCTCGCGGGTGATATCGGCTTCCTCGAGCGGGGGCTCCACCCCGCGCAACTGGTTGACCAGCGCGGTGCGCGCACGCTCGTACAGCACGCGGCGGTTTTCACCCGTGTTGTGCTCAAGGCCGGCGACGGCGCGGGAAATCAACGGATAATAGTCAGCCATTGCGCGTCTTTTGTTTGGGCACGATCCCTGTCCTGGAACCGGCTTTCCCCCTTCGATGTCTCTTGTACCCGCTTCTTGGCTTTTTTCGGTAGTCAAACTTCAAATGGATTTTGCACCAGGATGGTGTCCTCGCGCTCCGGACTGGTGGAGAGCAGGGCCACCGGACATCCGACCAATTCCTCGATACGGCGGACGTATTTGATCGCCTGCGCCGGCAATTGCGCCCAGGACCGCGCACAGGCGGTGGGCTCCTTCCAGCCGGCGATGGTCTCATAGATCGGCTCGACCCGTGCCTGCGCCTGTTCACCGGCCGGCAGATAGTCGATCTCGCGGCCGTCGAGCTTATAGCCGATGCAGACCTTGATCTCGTCGAAGCCGTCGAGAATGTCGAGCTTGGTCAGCGCCAAGCCGTCGATGCCGCAGGTGCGCACGGTCTGGCGCACCAGCACGGCGTCGAACCAGCCGCAGCGGCGCGCCCGCCCGGTGACGGTTCCGAATTCATGGCCGCGCTCGCCCAGCGTCTTGCCGATGGCATTGTCCATCTGGTCGGTCGGGAACGGCCCCTCGCCCACCCGCGTGGTGTAGGCCTTGCAGATGCCGAGCACGTAATCGATGGCGTTGGGGCCGAGGCCGGAGCCGGTCGCGGCCTGCGCCGCCACCGTGTTGGACGAGGTGACGTAAGGGTAGGTGCCGTGGTCGATGTCGAGCAGCGCGCCCTGCGCCCCCTCGAACAGGATGCGTTTGCCCTCGCGCCGCTTGTTGTCGAGCAGCGACCAAACCGTGTCCATATAGGGCAGCACTTTGGGAGCGATCGCGGCGAGATGGTCGTAGACCGTCTGGGGTTCGATCTCGGCCATGCCGTTGCCGCGCCGCAAGGCGTTGTGGTGCGCCAGCAGCCGCTCGATCTTGGGCATCAGCGTCGGCAGATCGGCGAGATCCATGAAGCGGATGGCGCGGCGGCCGACCTTGTCCTCATAGGCTGGGCCGATGCCGCGCTTGGTGGTGCCGATGCGGGCCGACGAATTCTCGCGAATCGCCTCGAGCTCGCGATGGAGCGGCAGAATCAGAATGGCGTTCTCGGCGATGCGCAGGCTCTCCGGCGTCACCTTGATGCCCTGCTTCTCGATTTGAGCGATCTCGTCGAGCAGAGCCTGCGGGTCGATCACCACGCCATTGCCGATGATCGAGAGCTTGCCCTCGCGCACCGAGCCAGACGGCAGCAAGGAGAGCTTGTAGGTGGCATTGCCGATGACCAGCGTGTGGCCGGCATTGTGCCCCCCCTGAAACCGGACGACGATGTCGGCCTGCTCCGACAGCCAGTCGACGATCTTGCCTTTACCCTCGTCGCCCCACTGCGAACCGACGACCACCACATTAGCCATGCGAACGACTTCTCCCGCGCCAGCGCTAGGGACACTGACGCCGGTACGGCCGGCCAGGTCCACCCCCCGATAAAGGAACGCGGCGCCGGTGGCAAGGCGCAATGGGGATGGCCGGGGGCCCGGAAGACGCCCCTAACGGGTTGATCTGGTGTGGGTATTTCGGGGCGCCGGCCAGCGCGGCCCCCCGTCGGCCGCATGTCGGCCGCATCGGTTTGAAAGGGTGGCGGGGCCGCCCTGGATTCCGGGTTCGCGGGCTTTCGCCCGCGCCCCGGCATGACAGCATCAAAAATGCAGCGGCTTGGCCTGTTGCACCTGCGGCAGCGCGCGCACCTTTTCGAGCACCGGCTCGGGCAGGTCGCCGTCGATCTCGATCAGCGCCACCGCATTGGCGCCGGGCGCCTCGCGGCCGACGTGGAAGGTGGCGATGTTGATGTTGGCTTCGCCCAGTGTCGAGGAGAACTTGCCGATGAAGCCGGGCTTGTCGAAATTGGTGATGTAGATCATCGAGGGCGCAAATTCCGCGTCCATGCGGATGCCCTTGATATTGACGATGCGCGGGCGGCCGTCGGCAAACACGGTGCCCGAGACGAAGCGGGTCTGCTTCTCGGTCGTGACAGTCACGGTGATCAGGCTTTCGTAATCGCTCTCCGCCTCGCGCGTCACCTCCTCGACCGCCATAGCACGCTCGCGCGCCACCACCGGCGCCGACACCACATTGACGGTGCCGAGCATCGGCTGCAGCACACCGGCGAGCACCGCCGAGGTGAGCGCCTTGGTGTTCATCTGCGCGACGTGCCCCTCATAGGTAATCTGCAGCTTGGAGATCGGGTTCTCGGTGAGCTGGCCGGTGAAGGAACCGAGCCGCTCGGCGAGCGCGATGAACGGCTTGAGCCTGGGCGCCTCCTCGGCGCTGATCGAGGGGAAGTTGAGCGCATTGGTGATGGCGCCGCGCAGCAGATATTCCGACATCTGCTCGGCCACCTGCAGCGCGACGTTCTCCTGTGCTTCGGCCGTGGAGGCGCCGAGATGCGGCGTGCACACCACATTGGGCAGGCTGAACAGCGGGCTTTCGGTCGCCGGTTCCTCCTTGAAGACATCGAAAGCGGCGCCGGCGACGTGGCCGGATTTCAACGCCTCCACAATCGCCGCTTCGTCGATCAACCCGCCGCGCGCGCAGTTGATGATGCGCACGCCCTTCTTCATCTTGAACAGCGCGGACGCATCGATGATGTTGCGGGTCTTGTCGGTGAGCGGCGTGTGCAGGGTGATGAAATCGGCGCGCCGGAACAGCTCGTCGAGCTCGACCTTCTCGACCCCGATCGCCACCGCGCGCTCGTGCGACAGGTAGGGATCGAAGGCGATCACCTTCATCTTCAGGCCAAGCGCGCGATCGGCGACGATCGAACCGATATTGCCGCAACCGATGACGCCGAGCGTCTTGCTGAAGATTTCAACGCCCATGAACCGGTTCTTCTCCCATTTGCCGGCGCGGGTGGAAGCGTCGGCTTCCGGGATTTGGCGGGCAAGCGCGAGCATCAGCGAGATCGCGTGCTCGGCGGTGGTGATCGAATTGCCGAACGGCGTGTTCATCACGATGATGCCCTTGGCGGTGGCGGCCGGGATGTCGACATTGTCGACGCCGATGCCGGCGCGGCCGATCACCTTCAGGTTCTTGGCATTCTCCATGATATTCGCGGTGACCTTGGTGGCCGAGCGGATGGCGAGGCCGTCATAATTGCCGATGATCTCGGCGAGCTTGTCCTTGTCCTTGCCGAGCTTGGGCTGGAAATCGACCTCGATGCCGCGATCCTTGAAGATCTGCACGGCAGCCGGAGACAGAGCGTCGGAGATGAGCACGCGGGGAGCCATGGTTTCAGTCCTTTTCGATTGTCGCAATCAGCGCGGTGTCCAGCGCAACCAGCGCAGCATGTGGGGATAGGGTTCGACGCCGCGCGCGGCGGCGTGTTTGGGCTCGATGGTCATGCCGTAATAGGCGAGCAATGGCACACCAGGCCCCATGTTGTCGGCGCCTGTGAAGGCATCGATCAGCGTCTGCGCCCCGCCCTTGTAGCCATGCAGGTGGAACACGACGTCGGGCGCAAGATCGAGCGCGCACAGCGCGGCGTAAGACCAGGCGAGCGTCGCCATTTCGTCGCCTGGAGTCGGCGAAAATGTCGGCTCCGCCCGCTCGGCCGCATCGGCAACCGCGATGTGGCCGGCCTCGTGCAGGAGATCGCCCGGATAGGCCAGGCGCTCCTCGTCGACGAGGATGGCGCCGTGCCGGATATCGAGCCCGGGCAGGAAGGTCTCCGCCGGCAGGGTTTCGGCATGCACCTCGATGCCGATGTCACGCACGAAACCCGCCAGCTTTTCGGTGAGCGGATTGGCGAACATGGAAGCCGCCCGCTCACGCCGCCTTGGGTAATGCGGCCTTGGCTTTCGCGAAGGCCCATTCGAGCCAGGGGGTGAGCGCCTCGACGTCGCTCGCCTCGACGGTGGCCCCGCACCAGATGCGCAATCCGGGCGGCGCGTCGCGGTAATAGGCGATGTCGTAGGCGACGCCTTCCTTCTCCAAGGCACCAGCGACGGCCTTGGCGAAGGCGGCCTGCTCGTCGGCCGAAAGCCGCGCCACCGCGGGATCGACGATGTTCAGGCAGACCGAGGTGTTGGAGCGTGTCGCCGGCACGCGCGCGAGATGGTCAGA
>JAKAMD010000125.1 GCA_021823875.1 Pseudomonadota bacterium
ATGGTTGCCTCAATACCGAGCAGATGCGCGATCCAGTGCTGCATCGCCTCGGCCAGAGCCTTGAGTCCCTCGCGGCCCGCAGTGAGATCGATCGCCATGTCAAACTGGTCGCTGCGCTCCCAATAACTGGCGGCATTGTCCTCGTTGATAACGTCGATCTCGGATTCGGCCGACAGGCCGAGCATCGATACCAGCGGCGACACCGGCGCAGTATTGACGCCGCCGATGGTCTCCTCGTCGGCGGCGATCAGCGAGCCGCCATGCACGGTCACCCGCTGCGGACGAAAGAACAATTCGGCGGCACGCAGCACCAGCGGATCGTCGAGGCCGTCGAGCGCATTGCGCAGGATCACGTGCACGAGCTGATTGATGAACAGCGACGGCGTCCGCCCAAGCCCGTTCCGGCATAGCTCAGTATAGGCGGCCTCCAGCGTGCGGTGACGCAGCAATTGATCGCGGAACGCGACCAGCACCTGCCAGTTCTCGCGCGCATCTCCGTCGGCGATGGCGGCGATGTCGGAGGCCGTGACCGGCATGCGCGGATTATCCAGCAGCGCGCTGTGCAGCGTGCGCTCGACCGCACAAGCCTCCGGCGGCGGAATGATTTCGGGCCGCGCCAGATAGACCTTGAGGAAGTC
The DNA here is from genome assembly GCA_021823875.1 of Pseudomonadota bacterium. Classification (GTDB taxonomy): domain Bacteria; phylum Pseudomonadota; class Alphaproteobacteria; order Rhizobiales; family Xanthobacteraceae; genus Pseudolabrys. The sequence continues at coordinate 639 of JAKAMD010000125.1, forward strand.
GTCGGCCACCACCAGCCCGCCGCTCTCGTCGCGATCAAGCAGATGATGGCCGCAGGAGAGCCAGAAATCGGTCATGTTTTCTCCCCTCGTGCGATCGCAACCAGATCCACTTGTTCGCCCGGTTCTTCGTCCTCGCCCTCGACCTCCATGAAGGAGAAGGCACGCGCGGGTCTCGGCCCCCCGCGCGGGCGCAGGGAGCGGAACTGTTCGCGTACCGCGCCCTCTTCATACGTGCGATGCACCGCGATCAGCGTATCAAGCTGCGGCGTGCAGAGCGATTGCGCGAAGGCCACTTCCTCCTCCGCCGCCAGCCGCGCGGCATCCATGTCGGGCGCGCCGTAATGATCGACCAGATGCTTCGCCAACATCTCAATCACGGCCGTGCGATCGGCAGCGCTCGCTTCCACGATCTGCACCAGCGTCGAACGGCCGAAGGACTCGACGCCCAGAAAACCGCTGCGGAAAGCGCTACGCGCTTTGCCTTCCAGTTTGGTCGGATCGCGGTCCCAAAATGCGAAGGCGCCGGACACCGCCCATTCCCCCGGCTCCGCCGCTTTGTCGAACACGAAAGTGTCCGATGGATCGAGCCTGATGGTGCGCAACAGCTTCATGCGCGCGGCTCCCCGGTGGCCGGATCGAGCCAGCTCGGCACCGCCAGCGCCATTGCCAATGAGCAGCGATCGAGCGCATCGCTTCCCACGCGGCGCAGCAACAAATCGCCGTTGTCGTCGAGTTCGCGGCGCAGGCCTTGTTCCCGGTCTAGTCGCGGCAAATAATCGCGGGCCAGTGCAGCAAAGCCGCTCTCCTGCCAGGCATCGATCGCGACCATGAAATGACGAGAGAAGCTGGCGACAATTTCGTCCGCCATCACAGTGGCGAATCCTTCTTCCGCCAAAGCGGTGATCTCCGGATTGACGCCCGGCTCCTGCCCACTCATGGACTGCACGCGGACCATGGCGCCGAAGACCAGCCAGGACGGCACCTCCTCTGCGCCAACCCCCGCCGGCCAAGCGAGCCGGCCGCCGCCCACCAGGCCGCCATTGACCCTGATCGCGTCCGGCCAAACAACCGTAATGGCGGTCTCCGGCTCGGCCGCAGCAATCAGCGCATCCGCCAGCGCGATCATGCCGGCATACAGCGCGGAGCGCGCGACCCGCAGCGGCTGTTCCGGTTCCAGCACCAGCGCGAATTCGGCAAGATCGAAGCGTCCGACATGCACCAGCGTGCCGGCGCCGCTTTCCGTCGCGATCGTTTTCGCATGTGCGAAAGCGTCACCTCTCTCGCGCAATCGCACTGCCGTAAACGGCGGTGGCAGCGCCAGCGCGGGCATCGAAATCTCGCGCTTGTCAGAGCGCGCCAGCGACACCGTGGTTCCCCCACTCTACCTTTCTGGTTGTATTGCGTTTAAGTATAGCTTCAGGCGACCCTGAAACCAGTCCCGTGCCCGGGCGCGCCGCAGCGGCAAGAACGGCTTTTCCGGCACGAACAGCGTCGCGGCCGGCAAGCATGAAGGACAGAGTATGGCCGATCGGCAGCGGACCATCCTGATCTGCTCCTGCGACGACACCATGCCGCTCGACGGCGCGGCGGTGCGGCAGGTCTGCCGCGGCGCCGATGTCGTCACCGGCCGGCAATTTTGCCGCGCCGAACTCGCCCGTGCACAGCATGCGCTGAACGGCGAACAGCCCGTCATCATCGCCTGCACGCAGGAAGTACCCTTGTTCCGCGAACTGGCCGCGCCCTTCCGCGATCAAGACGGCGGTACTCTCGGCTTCGTCAATATCCGCGAGACCGCCGGTTGGTCGCAGGACGCCAAATTGGCCGGACCAAAAATGGCAGCCCTGATTGCGGCAGCCGCCGAGCCGATGCCGGAGCCAGACGTCGTCAATGTCACTAGCACCGGCAAGATCGTGATCTACGGCAAGGATGAACAGGCGATCGACGCCGCCCGCCTGCTCAAGGACGGTCTCGATGTCGCCGTGCTGATCAAGCCGCCGGGCGACGTGGCGCCGCAACGTGTCACCGAGCTTCCGCTGTTCAAGGGCACGATCCGCTCGGTCCAGGGCTATCTCGGCGCCTTCGAGATGTTGCTCGACGATTATGCCTTGCCGAGCCCGTCATCGCGCGACCGGCTCGTCTTCGGTCCGTCCCGCAACAAAGAGCCAGCGCGCTGCGATGTTCTGATCGACTTGAGCGGCGGGCAGGCGCTGTTTCCCTCCGCCGATCTGCGCGACGGCTATCTGCGCGCCGATCCCGGCGATCCGGCCGCCGTGCTGCGCGCGGTGCTGAAGGCACGCGAACTTACCGGCACGTTCGAGAAGCCGCGTTACGTCGATTTCCGCGCCGAGCTGTGCGCGCATTCACGCGCTCAGATCGTCGGCTGCCGACGCTGCCTCGATCTCTGTCCGACCGGCGCCATCACGCCGAACGGCGCGCATGTGGCGATCAGTGCCCGCATCTGTGCCGGCTGCGGGCAATGCGCCGCTGCCTGCCCGACCGGTGCCGCGACCTATGCGCTGCCGCCGTCAGATGCGCTGCTGCGAAAATTGCGCACACTGCTTACCGCCTACCGCGATGCCGGCGGCACGCAGCCGGTGCTGCTTGTGCACGATAGTACGCAGGGCGCGGAGCTGATCGACGCACTGGCGCGCTACGGCGCCGGCTTGCCGGCGCATGTGCTGCCGTTCGAAGTCAACGAGATCACGCAAGTTGGGCTGGAGACGGTTGCCGGTGCTTTCGCCTATGGCGCCTGCGCGATGCGGTTCCTCACCCGCGCCAAGCCGCGCCATGACATCACCGGCCTTCATAAGACGATCGCACTGGCCGAGCCGATCCTCGCCGGCCTCGGCTTTGCCGGCCATCGCATCGCGACCATCGAGACCGACGATCCTGATGCGCTCGGCGCGACGTTGCGCGCGCTCGAGCCGATGACCGGCGTGGCGCGACCGGCACGCTTCGCGCCGGTCGGCGATAAACGCGACCTGATGCGGCTTGCCTTGCGCGAACTGCACGCGGCGGCGCCAATACCCGTTGACGTGGCGGCGCTGCCGGAAGGCGCACCCTTCGGCGCCATCGACGTGAAGGTCGACGGCTGTACGCTGTGCCTTTCCTGCGTGCCCGCCTGTCCGACCGGTGCGCTGTCGGATGATCCGGAACGGCCGATGCTGCGTTTTGCCGAGGATGCCTGTGTGCAATGCGGTCTGTGCGCATCAACTTGTCCGGAGAAGGTGATCAGCTTGAAACCGCAGTTCGACTTCCGCAGCGCCACCGCCAACCGGCGCGTGATCAAGCAGGAAGAGCCGTTCCACTGCATCGTCTGCGGCAAGCCATTCGGCGTGAAGAGCTCAGTCGAGCGCGTGGTGGCTGCGCTCGAAGGCAAACACTGGATGTTCAAGGACAGCCAGAAGCGGCTCGACGTCATCAAGATGTGTGCCGATTGCCGGGTGGCGGCGATGCTGGAGGACAAATTCGATCCCTTCGCCGCGCCGGCGCGCCCCCAGGTGCGCACCACCGACGATTACCTGCGCGAACGCGAGGAGAAGGAGAAAAGCTAGCCGATCGCGCGGCTCAGCGCGTCATGCGGTTCACCGCAGCGGCCGCCCCCGCGTGCCGGCTGAGAAAGGAAGAGGCCGGTCCAGCCGGCAATTTGATTAAAATTGCAGCGATGTTTGAGGCAATATTGCAATGGTTTTTCGCTAAGGTTCCTTCGGCGGCGTTCTAGAGGGGACGAAAGTGAACAAAGTCTATATTCCGAACAGCGGCCTTCAGCTTGTTAACAAGTTGCAGGCCGATCTCGCGGCGACCAATGCCCAGCTCACCTCCAATCTTACGTCACTGTTGAAGCCGAAGGCGCCCGCCGCGACGCCGCGCGTCAAAGCGCAAATGGAATCCGCGACGCCGCTTCCCAAGCACGAACTCGGGGCGTTTCGCGATCGCTTGCACGCACCGCTGCGCATCATCGAAGCCTGACAGCAGTCGAACGGCCCGCCGCAATTCGGCGGCCGCCGGAGTCACTTCTTCCCGCCCGTCACCCGTCCGAGAAAATCCACCAGCGCCTTGCGGTCGGCGGCCGAGCCGACCGTCTGTTCCGGCATCTTCGTGCCGGGCGTGTAATGCGCGGGGCCGATCTCGAACAGCTTCGATACCGTTTCCGGCGACCACACGATGTCGAGTTTTTTCAGCGCCAGCGAGAAATTGTAGCCCGGCAGCGTGGCGATGCGGCGGCCGAAAAGGTGCCAGAGCGACGGGCCGGCGCGCGGACCTTCGCCGGGCATGAGCGTGTGGCAGGCCACGCAATGCCGGAACACTTCAGCGCCGCGGTCGCCGGCATATTTCTTGAGCGGATCATCCGGCGCACCGACAATCAGCCGGTCCATCGGCTCGCCGTTCTTTACATTCCAGCGCCGGATCAAGCGATCAGTGCCGCCGGTCAATAACATCTTGTCGTCTGGGAAGAACGCCACCGACCATACCGGCAGGCCGGGACCGATCAGCGTGCGATCGAGCTTGCGTGCCTTGCGGTCGATGATCGCCACCGAGCCGCGGATGCCGGCGGCGGCGATCAGCCTGCCATCATGCGAGAGGGCGAGCGAGATAATCGGCGTGGGGGAAGCCTGCAGATCGGCCCGCACCAAGCCCTGGGCGTCGAGGAAATAGACTTTGCCGTCGGCGCCGGCGGTAACGATTTCGCCGTCGGACGCGACCACAACGCTGTTGAGCGGCGTCGGCAGGTTGCGGATGTTGACGCCGCCGCTAAGCCGATAGATGCGCAGCGTGGCATCGTAGCCGGCGCTGACCACGGCCTTGCCGTCGCCCGTGAAGGCGACGCCGTTGACGTTCTGCGCATTGCCCCTGAGCACATGCAGCTTGCCGCCGGCAAGCGGCCACAGCCTCACCGTGTGATCCCACGAGGCCGAGGCCAGCGTCTTGCCGTCCGGTGACAGCGCAAGATCGGCGATCGGCCCGCTGTGACCGTCGAGCACCGTGTCGGGATGCGGGCGGCCTGGCGTCCAGATCGCGATGTGGGCGTCGGCGCCGGCAGTGGCGATGCGGCCGTCCTTCAGCCAAGTCACCGCGTTCACCGCACTGTCGTGAAAGCGCATCACCTGTTCGGCGACGTTCTGCGCGAGCGACCAGCGGATCGCCGCCGTGTCGAAGCTGCCGGAGATCGCCTGGCGGCCATCGGGTGAGATCGCCAGCGCGCGCACCGGCCCGCCATGGCCGCGCAACTGTGCCTGGGCCGCGCTCAGAGCGAGCGGCAGCAACAGCAAAGCAACGCAGAGCCGTTTGATACAGAATGTCATGACGCCTGCACACACGGTGAACGGCACATGGGGCAAAGTTTAGCCGTCCGCCGGCTCCATGCCGAGCGTGCGGATGCGCGCACGCACCGCCTCGTCGCGCAGGGCGGCCAAAAAGGCCTGCACCGCAGGGCGTTCCCGCCGTTTCTCGACCAGCAGAAAATCGTAATGTTCCGGCGCCACCGGAATGAAGCTGAGGCCGTAAAGCCGCGCCACCGGCTCGATGGCGAGCCCCCAGTCGGCACGCTCCTGCGCGATCGCTGCCGCCACCGCATTGTGCGATTTCGGCTGGTTGGCATAGCCGGGCGGACGGACGCCTGCGAGCAGCCGGTCGACTAGCACGCGGGTGCCGGAACCGGCATTGCGGTTGACCATCAATGCGGATGCGTCGGCGAGTGCAGCCTGCAAAGCCTGTTGCGCGTCCTTACCTTCGAAACGCGCGTCGCCGGGGCGGAACAGGATGCCCTGCATGCGCCGCCAACCGGGGACCAATGAAAGGCGGGACGTCGCCAGATGCACATTGTATTGGCCGCTTGCCGGATCGATCAGATGCACGGGCGCCACGTCACATTCGCCGCGGCTGGCCGCCGCCACGCCGCCGAGACTGCCGACTGCGAGGACACGCGTTGCGAAACCGCGCTCATTGAGCGCGCCCACCACCACATCGAGCGCGACGTCGTGGCTGCCCATGATGACGAGATCGGGCGCGTGCGCCGCGCTGCCGATCAGCGTTACTTGTGCTTCGGTATTGGCATCGATTGCGGAGGCGAGCGCGTCGATCTCGATGAAGCCGTCGGCCTGCGAGAAGCTCGTCACCGCGCCGGAGCCTTTGCCGGTCGGAAAGGCAACCGTGCCTTCCTCGCCATTGACCAGCGACACCAGCAGGAACTCCTTGCGCCCCAGTTCAGACGCGACGCGCACCGGCACCGTCGCGGTCAAGGTCTCGGCGGCTTCCGGCGGCAGGCCGGCGCGGGCACGGATCACCGGCGCGACGAAAGCGTGGAAGGTGAAGATCGCCGAGGTCGGAAAGCCGGGCAGCACCACGATCGGCTTGTTGCCGGCAACCGCCAAGCAAAGCGGCTTACCGGGCTTGAGCGCGACACCATGCACCACGATGCCGGGCTGGCCCAGCTTCGAGATGATGGTATGCGACAGGTCGCCAGCACCTTTCGAAGTGCCACCTGAGAGCACCACCATATCGGCTTCATCAAGCGCGCGCCGCACTGCGGCTTCCAGCGCCGCCGCGTCATCGGGATAGGCGCCACGTGCGAGCGGCACGCCACCGGCTTCCTGCACGGCGGCGGCGATGATGGCGCCGTTGCTGTCGTAGACGCCGGCGGGTTTCAGCGGTTCGCCCGGCTGGGTGAGTTCGTCGCCGGTCGAAAGCACCGCCACCACCGGCCGCCGCACCACATCGACCTCAGCACGTCCGCAGGCCGCCAGCATACCGATCTCGCGCGAGCCGATGCGGGTGCCGCGCCGAAGCAAAGTTTCTCCGCGTGCGATGTCGGAGCCAGCATAAGAGACGAATTGCCCGGGACCGGCGGCGCGGCGCAATTCGATGCTGGGACCGCCGTCGTCAATCAATTCGGTGTGCTCGATCATCACCACGCAATCGGCGCCGCGCGGCATCACACCGCCGGTGGCGATAGTGGTGGCAGTGCCGGGCGTGACTTCCAGGGCCGGCGCATGGCCGCAGGCAATCACTTCCGGATTGAGCCGCAGCACTTTCGGGCTGGTGTCGCTGGCGCCCATGGTGTCGGTGGCGTGCAACGCAAAACCGTCAACATTGGAACGGTCGAACGGCGGCGCATCGACCGAGGCGACGACATCGTGCGCAAGCACGCGGGTCAGAGCCGCGGACAGCGGCACGCGCTCTGGCTGAAGCGGCGTCAGGTCGAGATGGGCCGCGAACCGCGCGCGTGCTTCCTCGGCCGAGATCACCTCCAGGAACTGCTCCTGGCGCGCGGCAGCGCGCACGCGCGCCACCAGGTCGGCGTCGTCGGTGAGCGGGAGCTTGCGGGTCTCGTTCATGGCCACGGGCTTACCGAAACCTGCGCGCCGGCGGAATAGCCTTCGCTGTCGGCCGGCACCAGGATCCAGCCATCGGCGCGCACCAGCGCCGAGAACGGCAGATATTTGCTCGCCAACGGCTCCACCTTATCGGACGCGTCCACCAAGCGGCGCATCGGCACCACCTCGGCAAGGCCGACGGTGGAGACCACTTTTCGAGAGAGCGTGAGCCGCTCGGCCGGCTCGTGGTCCTTGGCGATATTGCTGCCGGCGAGCCGCTGCAGCAGGCGCCGTCCGATCGTCAGCCAGACCGCCAGCGCTGCATCGAGCCGCCCCGGCAGCAGCAGCACCGGACATTTGCCGACAAAGCCGAGCGCGGCGGTTTCGCCCGGAGTCAATGCGATGCCATGCACCGTCAACTGGCCTTCGCGCACCAGCGTGCTAACACTGACGTCATTGCGGCCGCCGCCGGTGCCACCAATGGCGATGACAGCGTCGGTCACGCCGGAACCGAGCGCCGTACCTAAACCACGCTCCGTGTCGTCAAGCCGCACGGTCCCGCCGCGGCGCTCGATATCGCTCGAGATCAGCCGGGCGGCGGCGCCGATGATGGCATCGCCACGCCGTCCCGCCACGGTGACATGCGGCTCACGAACGTTGACGCGCATGACACCGGCTGACACCAGCGCCGCAATATCGACGCCGCGCAGCCGTTCGCCGGTCCGGCGCAGCGGCACCGTCGGATCGCAATCGCCGCCCGCCCACAGCACGCCATGACCCGGTGTCACCGGCGCAAGCGCCTCGGCGCGGCCATCGCTGACCTTGACCGCGTCGAGCGGGGCGACGCTGTCCGCGCCGGTCGGCAGGAACTGGCCAGCTTCCACGCGCTGCGGCGGGTTGAGGAGCGGCGCCGGCGCATAGCCGCCGGCATCGAGCGTGGCATCGGCGCTGAGCGCCCAGCCGTCGATCAGTGCAAGGGCGGCACCCGGCC
>JAKAMD010000126.1 GCA_021823875.1 Pseudomonadota bacterium
CCTCCTGCGGCGCTGGGATCGGCGGCATCGACCGAGCCAAGTCCTTGAGCGCAACCCCCTTACACCATCCAAGCCTATTGCGCGATGACTGCCGTTTTGCCCATAAGGGATGGTGGCGAGGCACCCGCACGCCTTTGTAATGAGACGACATGACACAGCATCCGAAACCCGCCACGGCGACCTTCAACGGCGCCGCCGGAAACCGGCTTGTTGCCGATGTGTTCGGCGAGAGCGGCCCGCCCGTTCTTCTGCTGCATGGCGGCGGCCAGACCCGCCATGCCTGGAATAAGACCGCGCAAGCGATCGCGCACAAGGGCTTCACGGCTTATGCGCTCGACCAGCGCGGCCACGGCGACTCGGATTGGATCGCTGACGGCGCCTATGCGTTCGCCGATTTTGGCGCGGATGCGAAGGTGGTCGCGATCGAACTTGCGCGCCGTTCCGGCGTCAAGCCGATCGTCATCGGCGCCTCGCTCGGCGGCATCGCCGCCCTGCTCGCCGAGGGCCAATCCGAACGCGACAGCGACACCAGTCTGTTTTCCGCACTGGTGCTAGTCGACATCACCCCGCGCGTCGACCTCACCGGCGTCGCCAAGGTGCTCGGCTTCATGCGCGCCAATGCCGAGCAAGGATTTGCCTCGATCGCCGAGGCCGCCCAGGCGGTCGCCGACTATCTGCCACAGCGGCCGCGCCCCAAAAGCCATGAAGGATTAAAGAAGAATCTCCGCCTGTCGCCCGACGGCCGCTGGCGCTGGCACTGGGATCCCAGTTTTCTCGACGGACCGCGTGCGGTCGGCGCCGACCGCAGCGTGCTCGAAGCCTCGCTGGTCGACGCCGCGCGCCGCATCCGGATCCCGGCCTTGCTGGTGCGCGGCGCCTCCTCCGAGCTGGTGAAGGAAGCGCACGCCAAGGAGTTTCTCGAACTGGTGCCGCACGCCGACTATGTCGACGTCAGCGGCGCGCGCCACATGGTGGCGGGCGACCGCAACGATCATTTCGCGGCCGCCGTCCTGACGTTTATAGAGCGATTGCCGAAGGAAGGCTGAGTTTGCCTATGCCTATGCCGGAATCGGTGCAGCACGACATAAATTGTCGCACCGCTGATCCGGGACGACACAAGGACTGAATCGGTGACGCTCCCCGGTCCGGAGCGCCACCGATCGAATGTCAGACCTTGCCCATTTCCTTGAGCACCTCATTGGCCGACCTAAACGCATCGAGACCGGCCGGAATGCCGCAATAGACTGTCGCGTGCAGCAGAACTTCCTTGATGTCCTCGACCGTCAGCCCGTTGTTGATGGCGCCGCGCACATGCAGCTTGATCTCCGCGCTCTTGCCGAGCGCGGTGAGCATGGCAAGGTTCAGCATGCTGCGCGTCTTCTTGTCGAGCGTCGGCCGTCCCCAGGCATAACCCCAACACCATTCGGTGGTGATATGCTGGAAGGCCATCATGAAATCGTTCGCCTTCTGGAGCGAGCCGTCGACATATTCCGCGCCGAGCACTTCGCGGCGCAGCGCCAGGCCGCGATCGAACACCTGCCCCATGGTTTCTTTGCTGTCGTGCTTGTAGCCCATCCTATCCTCCTGATGCGTTGATGGCGTTACGATTTCATTTTTTCGATATAGAGACCGATGGCCGTATGGTCGGCGTCCTGGTCGAGCGTTTTCGCCGCCCCGTCCCAGAGATCCGCGCAGAGATCGGCGAGCGGTGCCGCGGCCCCCATCGCATGCGCCAGATCGTCGGCGGTGCGCACGTCCTTGGCCATGAGCCTCAGCGGGAAGCCGGCATTGAACTTCTTGGATATGATGAATTGCTTGAGCTTGACCTCGGTCGTGTTGTTGCGTCCGCTGGAGGCATTGAAGATATCCGCCATCAGCTCGGGATCGAGGCCGAATTTCTCGCCCACCCGGGTCGCCTCGACCGCCGCGATGAGGCCGGCCGCCGAAACGTAATTGTTGAGCGCCTTCATGGCGTGGCCGGAACCGAGCACCCCGGTCCGGAAGATCGAACGCCCCATCGCGGACAATACGCCTTCGACCCGATCAATCGTATCGGCCGCCCCGCCCACCATGATCGCGAGTGTGCCGTCGGTCGCGCGCTTGACCCCGCCGGATACCGGCGCGTCGACGAATTCGAAGCCTGCGGCGATCAGGCTCTTGCCGAGCTCCTGTGTCCCGACCGGGTCGGACGAGCTCATGTCGATGATGATCGCGCCCGGCTTGATGTCAGCTTGCAGGGCCGTCAGCGCCGACCGGACGATCTTTCCGTTCGGCAATAACGTAATTACCACATCGGCCGCCTTGACCGCGTCCGCGGCCATGCTGGCCACTTCGCCGCCCGCCGCCCGGAATTTCCCGCGCGCCGCTTCCGACAGGTCGAACCCCGTCACCTTGAAGCCGGCGCGCTGGAGACAGGCGCCCATGGGAATGCCCATATTGCCGAGACCGATCACACAGATCGAACCCGGCGGCGCGATCTTAGGTTTCGTCGTCAAGTTCAGCCCCCTCAACCATTGAATGTCCGGAGTCCTATTGCCACATCGATTCAAGCCGTTTCAAGGTACCCTGCGCCACGCTTCGTCTTGATCCAAGACCCGTTGCCAGCAAGGCACAAATCGACGCGTCGCGGCCTTACTTGATCCTAATCAAGGAGGAAATCCGCCGGCGAGCGCAGCCTGCTCGACAATTGGAAAGGCTCCTCACGTGCTGCGCCTTGTGTGCTGGGGGCCCACGAAACATTGATTCTTCTGGTGCCCGCCCCAATCGTTGACACGGGCGGGCGGGCGGTGACCGCACCATGGACCCGTTCGACAACGACACGTCCCGCCATGTATGGCGGACCAAATACCGCTACGTGGATACCGAGACGACGGAACACGGCATCACCGATACCTGGCGCCGGGTCGCTCGCGCACTCGCCGAAGTCGAAGACAATGATGCGGCGCTGTGGGAACAGCGCTTCTATGGAATTCTGCAAAATTTCCAGTTCCTGCCCGGCGGCCGAATTCTGGCTGGCGCCGGCACGGACCGCCACGTCACGTTGTTCAATTGTTTTGTGATGGGGGCGATCGAAGATTCGATCCCCGGCATCTTCCGCGCGCTGCAGGAGGGTGCGGTGACCATGCAGCAGGGTGGCGGCATCGGCGTCGATTTCTCCACATTGCGTCCGCGCGGCACGCTTGCCAAAGCCGGCGGCAACATTGCCTCAGGCCCGGTCTCGTTCATGCAGCTCTGGGATTCCATGTGCGGCACCATTCTGTCGACCGGTGCCCGCCGCGGCGCCATGATGGCGACGCTGCGCTGCGACCATCCCGACATTGAAGAGTTCGTCACCGCCAAGCAGCAGGCGGGGCAATTGCGCCGGTTCAACCTGTCGGTCCAGGTGACCGATGCGTTCATGGCGGCGGTCCGCAGCGATGCGTCCTGGCCGTTGTTGTTTCCGGCTTCCGCCGTCGATGGTGACGGCGACTTCGTCACCCGCGACTGGCCGGGAGCCCCCTGCCCCGTCGCGTGCCGAATCCTACGCGAGATGCCGGCCCGCGCGCTCTGGGAGAAAATCCTGCGCGCCACTTATGACCACGCGGAACCCGGTGTCTTGTTCATCGACCGCATCAACCGGCTCGATAATCTGCAATACCGCGAGCGCATCAGCGCCACGAATCCCTGCGGGGAAATTCCCCTGCCCGCTTATGGCGCTTGCGACCTGGGCTCTCTCAATTTGACCCGTTTTGTCGTGACGCCCTTTGCCGCGCAAGCACGGCTCGATCTTGTACGCCTGGCGGAAACCACGCGAATTGCCGTCCGTCTGCTCGACAATGTGATCGATGCTTCTCACTTTCCGTTAGCGCAACAGAAGAATAGTGCACGCGGCTCCCGCCGCATCGGCCTCGGCATCACCGGTCTCGCCGACGCGCTCGTGATGCTGGGGCTTCGATACGGCAGCGAGCAATCCCTCGCCGTGGCCGCCGAGGCGATGCGTACGATCTGTCACGCCGCCTATCGGGCCTCCATCGATATCGCGGGCGAGAAGGGCAGCTTTCCCTATTTCGAGCGCTCACCTTATTTGCAAAGCCCATTCATTCGGAGCCTGCCTGACGACATCCAGACAGGTATCGCGACCCGCGGCATCCGCAATAGCCATCTGCTCGCGATCGCTCCGACCGGCACGATCAGCCTCTTGGCCGACAATGTCTCGAGCGGTCTGGAGCCGATTTTCGCCGCCAGCTATCAGCGCAAGGTGCTGGACGAGAACGGCACGCCAAAAGAGTTCCAGCTCACCGATTACGCGCTGGCGCTTTGGCGCAAGACCGCACGAGCTGCCGACTCGCATCCTGACGGTTTCGTGACCACTGCGGAAATGAGCGCAACCGACCATCTCGACATGCAGGCCGCGCTGCAACCCTATGTCGACAATTCGATTTCCAAGACCATCAACGTGCCCGAGTCCTGCTCATTCGAGTCGTTCAAGCGCATTTACGATCTTGCCTATGACAAGGGCTTGAAAGGATGCACCACGTTCCGCCCCAACCCGGTCACCGGCACGGTGCTGAGCGCGCAAGGAGACGCCAGCAGGGCGCCCCATTGCTGCACGCTCGAACGCGAAGCGGACTGAAGAAACGAAAACGCCTTTGACCTAGCGCAACGCGCCCTGGCCCATGCTGGGCTAGACAAGCATTTTGTCAGGAATACCAAATTCAGGTGATGCCATGCCGTCGCCATTGGATAAGTCGCAGGGCCCTTCGGACGAGAGCGGCGCGACGCTGACGATCTCGCCGGAAAAAGTCTGCTACATCATCATCAAGGCGCGCGAATTCGACGCCAAAGACGCCGTCACCGAGCCCGATCCGGGATCGAACCCGAGCGACGACCAGGATGCCGCGGTCCTGGAAGACCATGAGGATGACCCCGTGGTCGAGGAACTCACCTCATTTATCGACTCGCTGTCGGAGGACGAGCAAATCGACCTGGTTGCCCTGACGTGGCTCGGCCGCGAAGATTACACTGCGGCAGACTGGGACACGGTGCGGGAAGAGGCGGCGCGCGCGCACAACGAACGCACGGTCGAATATCTGCTGGGCATCCCGCAGGTCAGCGATTTCCTCGAGGAAGGGCTGTCGATGCTCGGCTATTCATGTGAGGACTTCGAGATCAACCGGCTCTGATGGACCGCGGCTTCGGAGCGCCAGATCACCGATGTCCGGCCCCGCCACCCTGCACCGCAGTGCGCGGCGCAGACCAGGTCAGCCGGCGGCAGATAAAGGAGGGGATCATGCGGTTGAACTCGCCCGCCTTTTCCAACGGAGCCGCCATCCCGCAGGCCTATACTTGCGACGGGCAGGACATCTCCCCGCCGCTCGACTGGCGCGAGGTGCCGAAGGGGACACAGAGCTTCGCGCTTCTCTGCGACGATCCGGATGCCCCGGGCGGTACCTGGCATCATTGGGCGGCCTATGACATTCCCGCCGGCATGACCGCGCTGCCGCAAGGCGCCGCTCAGGAAGCCGATCGGCACGGCTTCAAACAAGGCGTGACTGATTTCGAGCGCAGTGGCTATGGCGGCCCCTGCCCGCCGCACCGGCATGGTCGGCATCGCTATCATTTCCGCCTGCTGGCGCTCTCCGTCGAGCGCCTTGCTGTTGGTAAGAAGGCGTCCTGCCGCGAGATCGAACACAATGCCCGCACGCATGCTCTCAGCGAAGCCGTGCTTGTCGGCACCTACGAGAGGTAACAAAGGGAGCCTTTCCATGTACGGCAAAGGACGAGAACTCGAAATCGGCAATGCAACAAGCGCCATCCTGATCTCGCTGCTGCGCAGCTTGATCGACAAGGATCTTCTGACCAACGGCGATGTTCGCGTGCTGTTGACCAAGGCGGCGAGCGACCTCGGGCCGCATGACTACACGGCGCCGGTCAAGGGCGCGATCGGCATCATCCTCGATGACATTCTGCCGCAATTTCCCGATGGCGGCGATTGACCAGTTTGGACGACCGACATGACGGCGAGCGACGATTTCAAAGCTGCGGTCCAGGCGACAGAAGATTGGATCGATGACGTGGTCCAACGCCTCGGCTGGCATGACCGCGAACACGCTTATCGCGCATTTATCGCAACTTTGCATGCTTTGCGCGACAGTCTGGCGCGGGATGAAGCAATCTTTCTCGGCGCCCAATTGCCAGCTTTGTTGCGTGGTCTCTATTATGAAGGCTGGCACCCCAGCGCCGGCTCGGCAGCCACAAACCGAAATGCGTTTCTGCAACGTATCCATGACGGTGTTCACCGCGACCCCGGTGTAGATCCCGAGCTGGTTGCCCGTGCCGTATTTGCGATGCTGGCAGCACGTTTGCCGTCTGCGGAAGTTGAAGACATCAAAGCCGCATCGCCAGATCCGCTCCATAATCTATGGCCGAACTGATTCGTCACGCATGATCGCTGCGCCAAATTTGCCTTTAGCTCACGGATCAAACACCATTCGGCTTTTCCTTTGCGGCGACGTGATGCTCGGACGCGGCATCGATCAAATACTGCCTTATCCATGCGCGCCGCAGCTTCACGAGGACTACGTGCGCTCTGCCCTCGGTTATGTGACGCTTGCGGAAGACGCCAACGGGCCAATCAAACGGCCGGTTACCCCTTCCTACGTCTGGGGCGACGCGCTCGATGAATTGAAGCGGGCGCGACCCGATGCGCGCGTCATCAATCTCGAAACAAGCATCACGCGCAGCGAGGACTATGAACCGAAAGGCATCAATTACCGCATGAGTCCCGAAAATGCGGAATGCCTCAGGGCGACTGGTATCGACTGCTGTCTGCTCGCCAATAACCACATGCTCGATTGGGGCCGCTCCGGATTGCTTGAGACGCTCGCGACATTGAAGCGTCTCGGAATCGCAGGGGCCGGTGCCGGACACGACCGTGCCGAAGCGGCTGCGCCGGCGATCTTGCCAGTTGCCGGCAAGGGCCGCGTCCTGATCTTTTCGTTTGCAACGGCGGACAGCGGCGTGCCGCGCCACTGGGCAGCTACCGAACAAGGCCCCGGCATCAATCTGCTTACCGGCCTGTCCGAGCAAACCATTTCACGCCTTGCCGACCGAATCTCACGGGAACGGCGCGCGGGCGATGTCATCGTTGCCTCGATTCATTGGGGACCGAACTGGGGCTACACCGTTCCGGACGAGCAAAGACAGTTTGCCCACGGCCTGATCGACCATGCCGGCGTGTCGGTCGTTCATGGCCACTCGTCGCACCACCCCAAAGCCATCGAGCTCTACAATGAACGGCTGATCCTCTATGGCTGCGGCGACTTTATCAATGATTACGAAGGTATCCGAGGCTACGAGGCGTTCCGTGACGACCTTGCGTCAATGTACTTCGTGGGTGTCGCGCCCGCGAATGGAGCGCTCGTCAGCGTTGAGCTTGTCCCGCTCCAGATCAAACGGCTCCGCCTCAATCGCGCGACCGAAACGGATATCGCCTGGCTCCAGCAGACGCTCGACCGGGAAAGCCGGGCCTTTGGCACCAGGATCATCACCGCTCCCGGTGGGCGGCTGTCGCCGCAATAGCAACCCTAGCCCACACCAAGCGCCCGCAACTGCCTCAACGCCGAAACGCTTGCCCGCCATTTGCCGACCATCGGCCGACCCCCGCGGCCCAACGCCGGAAAGCCGCTTCCGCCGCCGCCCGGCCCGGGCTCACCACTTTGTCCCACATCAAAGTGAGACCGGCGCAGCCTTGTTTTAATTTGCTAAATTTGCCGGATCGAATCTGACGGCAGCCAGCCCCCTGGATCCAAGGACCGGCGGTGATGCAATCAACGCAGTCGAAAGGGTCGGTTTTCGCGGTCCGCGGCGCGGTCGTCGATGTCGTCTTTGCCGGCGGTCCCCTGCCGCAGATCAACGACGCCCTTGCCGTCGAATGGGACAGGCCGGAACCGCTGACCCTCGAGATTCAAGCCCACCTCGATGAGACGACCGTCCGCGGCGTCGCGCTGCAATCGACCGCCGGGCTTCGGCGGGGGGTACCGGTCCGCCCGCTGGGCGGGCCGATCACGGTGCCGGTCGGTCACGGCGTCCTCGGCCGCCTCCTCGACGTCACTGGCGACGTTCGCGACAAGGGGCCGCCCTTGCCCGCCGGTACGCCCAGAACCCCCATTCACCGCGTCCCGCCGCTGCTACAGGACCGCAGCCCGGCCACCACGCTGTTCGAGACGGGCATCAAGGTCATCGACCTGCTCGCCCCGCTCGGCCAAGGCGGCAAGGCCGCCATGTTCGGCGGCGCCGGCGTCGGCAAGACCGTGGTGGTGATGGAACTCATCCATGCCATGGTCAAAAGCTATCAGGGCATCTCGGTCTTCGCCGGCATCGGCGAGCGCTCGCGCGAGGGCCATGAACTGCTCACCGAGATGCAGCGCTCCGGTGTGCTCGAACGCAGCGTCCTCGTCTATGGACAGATGAACGAGCCGCCCGGCGCGCGCTGGCGGGTCGGGCTGACGGCGCTCACGGTCGCCGAATATTTCCGCGACGAGAAACGGCAGAACGTTTTGCTGCTGATGGACAATGTGTTCCGCTTCGTCCAGGCCGGCAGCGAAGTGTCGGGCCTGCTCGGGCGCCTGCCGTCGCGGGTCGGCTACCAGCCGACGCTTGCCAGCGAAGTCGCAGCGCTGCACGAGCGCATCGCCTCGGTGGCCGGCGTCTCGGTGACGGCAATCGAAGCGGTCTATGTGCCGGCCGACGATTTCACCGATCCGGCGGTCACGGCGATCTCCAGCCACCTCGACAGCGTCATCGTGCTGTCGCGCGTGATGGCGGCCGAGGGCATGTACCCGGCGGTCGATCCGCTCAATTCGTCGTCGATTTTGCTCGATCCCTTTGTCGTCGGCGAGAAGCATTACCAAATCGCCGAACAA
>JAKAMD010000127.1 GCA_021823875.1 Pseudomonadota bacterium
GCCGCCGCGCGCAAGGACGGCCGGCTGTTTTGTGGCGTCAGTAGTGATGAGTGATATCGACACCCGCCCTCCGGCGGTCGCATCCGGCGTAGCCGCGATGCTTGACCAGGTTCACGACGCGCCGCGCCTCGCGCCGGGTGCGCCGGTGTTGTCGCCTGCTGCGCTCAAGATCGCCGACACGCCTACGCCCTCTTCGCTCTCGCCGATCGTGCTCGCCGGCACCGTGCGCCTGGTCGAATTCGCAGAGATCGTGCTGGTCGGCATCGCCGCCTACGGCGTCTATCTGTTGCCCAACGAAGGCTTCGAGCCGCGTTACATCGCCGCCACCTTCGGCGTCGCGGTCTTGTCGTTGCTGGCGTTCCAGATCGCCGACATCTACCAGGTGCAGGCGTTCCGCGGCCACGAGAAGCAGTACATGCGGCTGGCCTCGGCCTGGTCGCTGGTGTTCCTGGTGGTCATCGGCGCCTCGTTCTTCGCCAAGGCCGGCGAGATGTTTTCGCGCGTCTGGCTCGGCAGCTTCTACGTCGCCGGGCTTGCGGCGCTCATCGTTTCGCGCCGGTTGCTGTTCCTGCTGGTGCGCGAATGGACGCGCGAGGGCCGCCTCACCCGCCGCACGGTGATCGTCGGCGGCGGCGACGCCGGCGCGCATGTGATCGAGGAGATCAAGGAACAGAAGGATTCCGGCGTCGGAATTATCGGCCTGTTCGACGACCGTGGCGACGATCGCAGCGGCCTCGAATGCGCCGGTGAGCCCAAGCTTGGCAGCGTCGACGACCTGGTCGAGTTCGGGCGACGCACACGCGTCGATCTGGTGATCTTCTCGCTGCCGATTTCGGCGGAGACCCGCATCCTGCAGATGCTGAAGAAGCTGTGGGTGCTGCCGGTCGACATCCGGCTTGCCGCCCACGCCAACAAGCTGCGCTTCCGCCCGCGCTCATACTCCTACATCGGCAAGGTGCCGGTGCTCGACGTGCTCGATCGGCCGATCGCCGATTGGGACGTCGTGATGAAATGGCTGTTCGACAAGATCATCGGCGGCATGGTCCTGTTTTGCGCGCTGCCGGTGATGGCGCTGATCGCGCTCGCCATCAAGCTCGACAGCCGCGGCCCCGTGCTGTTCAAGCAGAAGCGCTACGGCTTCAACAACGATCTGATCGAGGTCTACAAGTTCCGCTCGATGTATATCGACAAGACCGATGCGACCGCCAGCAAGCTCGTCACCAAGGACGATCCGCGCGTCACCCGCGTCGGCCGCCTCATCCGCAAGGCCAGCCTCGATGAGCTGCCGCAGCTCTTCAACGTGGTGTTGAAGGGCAACCTGTCGCTGGTCGGCCCGCGCCCGCACGCGGTCAACGCCAAAGCCGAGACTCGCCTCTATGACGAAGCGGTCGACGGCTATTTCGCGCGCCACCGGGTCAAGCCCGGCATCACCGGTTGGGCGCAAATCTGCGGCTGGCGCGGCGAGACCGACACCCACGAGAAAATCCAGAAACGCGTCGAGCACGACCTCTACTACATCGAGAACTGGTCCGTGCTGTTCGATCTTTACATCCTGCTGCGCACGCCGCTGGCCCTGCTCAAGACCGAGAACGCCTATTGATCACCGCGCGCGACATGGCCTATGCGGGCATGCCTCCTCGCGGCCTGGCGATGCCGCCGGCGGCGCCGGCGACGCTCGCCTTGCGCGAACGCCTGCTGCTGATGGTGCTGTTCCTGTCGGCGCTGCTGAGTTCGATCGCCTTCATCGAACCCTCGCCGCATGATGCCCTGATGCCGGTGCTGGCGACCGCCTGTATCATCGCCGGCGTGCGTTTCGACCGCCGGGTGACGCTGCTGTTCCTGCTGCTGCTGCTGTGGAACGCCGGCGGTTTGATGTCGCTGCTCAACGTGGCGGGCAAGGAAAAGACCGCGCAATACGCCGCGACCTCCGTCTATCTGGCGCTGGCCGCGGTCATGTATGCCTGCCTGTTCGCCGAGCACACCATGCAGCGGCTGGTCGTACTGCGCACCGCCTATGTGCTCACCGCCGTGCTGGTATCACTCGCGGGCATTGCCGGCTATTTCCATGCCTTTCCGGGCGCCGCCAAGCTGTTCGCGCCCGGCGGCCGCGCGCTGGGCGCCTTCAAGGACCCCAATGTGTTTGGGCCGTTCCTGATCTGGCCGGCGCTGATCGTGCTGCAGCGCATGCTGACGCGCCGCATCCACCTCCTCGACCTCATAACCGTCACCGTGCTGCTGCTGGGCCTGCTGCTCAGCTTCTCGCGCGGCGCCTGGATCCATTTCGGCATCTCCGGTGCGGCGATGATCGCCCTCGCCTTCCTGACCGCGCAGCGCCAAGCCGTGCGGCTGCGGATCTTCGCGCTCAGCATCATCGGGTTTGCCCTGCTGGCGGGCTTCATCGCCATCGCGCTGTCGTTCCACTCGGTCGCCGTGATGTTCGCGGAACGCTTTCACCTGTTCGAGCCCTATGACGTCGGCCAGGGTGGCCGTTTCCGCCTGCAGGAAATTGCGATCTCCGCCCTGCTCCAATATCCGAATGGCATGGGGCCGTTCGAATTCTCCATCGTGCATGGATTGCAACAGCACAATGTCTATCTGCAGGCGTTCCTGGTCTATGGCTGGGCCGGCGGCATGGCCTATATCGTGCTGTTGGGCGCCACCTTCTACGTCGCGCTGCGTTCGGTGATGGTGCCGACACCCTGGCAGTCCTATCTCATCTGCTCGCTCGCCGCTTTTCTCGGAGAAGTGCTGGAAGGCTTCGTGATCGACACCGATCACTGGCGTCATTTCTTCTTACTGCTTGGCTTGATCTGGGGACTGGGAGCCGCGACGGTCAAATACCAGCGCGCATCGCATGCGCACATGGCGGGGGGACAGTGGACTCATGTCGGCGCTCGTTGAAACGGCAACCCCCAAAGCCGGTAAACCGCGCCGCAGTGTCTTGCGTCGCCTGTGGCAACAGTTGCCGCAGCCGACGCGCCAACGGATACTGTTCCAGGTGAGCCGCGCGATCGCGCCGGTGCCTGACGCCAATCCGCGCGGCGGCTTCCCGATCGGAATCGTCGGCCTTTATTCGACCCTGAGCGGCATCGGTGAAGGCGCTCGCCTGGCCTATGCCGCGCTCGATACCGCCGGCTACACGCCGAGCGCTTTCGATCTCAGTCCGGCTTTCGGCCAGGTCGAAATTGCCGACGAAGCCAAACGCCGCGCGCTCGTTCCCGGCAGCGGAACACTTGTCGTGCACCACAACGGCCCGTTCGTACCGCATGCGCTGTGGGCGCTGGGCAGCGCGCGCATCCGCGCGCGCCGCATTATCGGGTACTGGGCGTGGGAGTTGCCGCGTCTGCCGGCACAATGGCAGCCGAGCTTCCGCTATGTGCACGAAATCTGGGTGCCGTCGCACTTCACCCGCGACGCCATCGCCGCGGCGACCGACAAGCCGGTGCATGTGGTTCCGCATCCGGTGCCGCCGATGACGGTGACGCCCAATATGCGCGGCAAGCTCGGCCTGCCGAACGACGCGCTGATGGTGCTCAATGTGGTGCATCTCGGCTCGGCGTTCGCCCGCAAGAACCCGCTCGCAGCCATTGCCGCCTTCCGCCGCGCCTACGGTAACGCAAATGACCGCGTGCTGGTCATCAAGCTGATCGCCGGCGGTGCCACCGAATGGGCGCAGCGTGCGCTCGCCGAAGCGATCGCCGGCGCCGGCAATATTCGTCTGATCGAGGGCGTGTTGCCGGAAGCCGACATGCTGGGCCTGATGGCGGCGAGCGATATCGTCATCTCGCTCCATCGCTCGGAAGGCTTCGGGCTGGTGCCGGCCCAGGCCATGCATCTCGGCAAACCGGTGATCGCCACCGGCTGGTCGGGCAATCTCGAATTCATGACCGAGCGCAATTCGGCACTGGTCAAATATGCGCTGATCCCGGTGCACGATCCCGAAGGCAGCTTCGACGGCGATGGCCAGCGCTGGGCCGATGCGGATATCGACGATGCCACCGCCTGGTTGAAGCGGCTGGCGGACGACGCCGACCTGCGCCGCAAGCTCGGGGAAACCGCAGCCGCCGATGTGACCGCGCAACTTTCGCCGCAACGCTTCGCCGAAAACGTTGCCACGCTGATCAAGTCTGGGGAGCGTCGTTGATGCCGCCGAGAATTGCCATCAACGGCCGTTTCCTGACCCAGCGTTCCTCGGGCGTGCAGCGCTTTGCCGCCGAGGCGATCAAGGCCATCGATGCCCAGCTCGACGGCGACTATGCCGCACTCAAGGGCCGCATCGAACTGGTGGCGCCGCGCCAGGCGCGCGATTTCCCGCTCAAGAATATCCCCTTGCGCCGCGTCGGCTTCACGTCCGGCTATTTCTGGGAACAGATCGAATTCCCCCTGCTTTCCGCCGGGAAATTGCTGCTCAATCTGTGCATGATCGGCCCGCTGATCGCGCGCCACCAGATCGTGGTGGTGCACGATGCCACGGTACAGGCGCTGCCGCAGAACTTCTCGCCGCGCTTCCGCGCCGCCTACAAGTTCCTGATCCCGCGCCTGTGCAAGCGCGCCGACCTCACGGTGACGGTGTCCGAATTCTCCCGCCGCGAGATCGGCACATTATACGGCGCCGATGTCTCGGCCATGCCGGTCTGCTTTGAAGGCGGCGATCACATCAAGGCGGTCGATGCCGACACGTCGGTGATCGAACGCCTCGGCCTCAGAGGCCGCCGCTTCTTTCTCGGCGTCGGCGTCGATTCCACCAACAAGAACATCAAGACCGTGGTCGAAGCCTTCCACCGCGCGCGCTTCAACGATGCCGCGCTGGTCTTGACCGGCGCCAAGGACACCCGTGTCTTCGGCGAAATCAACCTGACCGAATCCGCCGGCGTGCACCTGGTCGGCTTCGTCTCCGACGCCGAGCTGCGTGCGCTTTACGAGCAGGCGCTGGCGCTGGTGTTCCCCTCCTTCTACGAGGGCTTCGGCCTGCCGCCGCTCGAGGCCATGACCTGCGGCTGTCCGGTCGTCATCAGCGAACAGCCGGCGCTCATGGAAGTCTGTGACGATGCGGTGCTGCACTGCCGGGCCGACGATACCGATGCGATCATGCACCACATGCAGGCCCTGAGCAGCGACGAGAACTTGCGCTCCCGGCTGAAGGCGGCCGGAGACGCGCGGGCCCAGCGCTTCACCTGGGCCGCCACCGCGCGCTCTCTGCTCGATCACAGTCTGCGCCTCGGTGCGCAACGGGCGGCAACAGCATGAAGAAGCAGCGCATCATCTCGGCCCCGTTCTTCTTCCTGCGTGCGGGCACCGCGGGCGCGGCGCTGGTCACCGGCCTGCTGCAAACCTACGTATTCGCGCATGTCCTGAGCCCGCACCGTTTTTCGATCTTCATCCTGGTCGCGGCCATCGGCTATTCGCTGTGGCTGATCGACTTCGGCATCGTCAAAATCCTGTTCGTGCGGCTGCGCGCCTGCTTCCTGGCCGGCAAGCCCGACAAGACCGTCGCCGGCCACGCCACCGCCATCGTCACCTTCTATTTCGGCCTGGTAACGACCGGCGCCCTGGCCTGTTTCATCTTCATGGCCATACAAACGAACGCCACGCTGCGCGAGGCGGCCGAGTTTGGCCTGTTCTTCTGGTTCATCTCGCTCAACCTGGTCTGGTTCGCGCTGCGCAATATCACCATCGCCTTCGACGACTACGTGCTGTTCGAGGCGCTCGAGACAGTGCGGCGCGCCGGCTATTTCGTCGGCCTTGGCGCCGCGCTGTTCGGCTTGCCGCTCATCGTCATGTTCATCGCCCTCAACGCGCTGTGGGCGGTCGTGCTGACGATCTGCCTGAAGCGCATGTTCGCGCGCGGCGCGCTGCTGCCGAGCGTCAGCGGTTTTACCGCGCACCTGCGTTCGTTTGTGCGCGCCAACCGCAAGGAGTTGGTGCGCAGCGGCACCTATGCCGCGACCGAAATCTACACCTACAACTATCCTTACCTGATCGTCCCGCTGCTGTTCGGGCTGGGAGCGCCGCCGATCATTCTCGATACCACCTTCAAGGTGTTCCGCGGCGGCTCCACCATTTTCAGCGCGGTCACCGACATCGTGATCCCGCGCCAGACCAGCGCGCTGGCCGAGCGCGACGGGCCGACGCTGGTGCACGCGACCCTGTTCGGGGTGGCGATGTGCGCCCTGCCCGCCGCCTTGATCAGCATCATTCTGCTGTTCGGCGCGGAACGGCTGTTCGCCATGCTGCTCGGCCATGCCGCCACCATGCCGCCCGCCACTACGCCGATCCTAATCGCGATGCTGTTCGCCGACCTCACCAAGATGATCACCCACAGCGTGCTGGTGCATAACGGGTACTTCAAGGAAGTCGCGCGTGTCGGCCTGGGCGTGGTGCTGGCGATGACCGGCCTCGCCGCCTTCGCCCTCCTCACCCATCTCGATATCGTGCATTTCCTCGCGGCCTACACCGCGGTCTATGCCTGTGGCGCCGTCGCGGCGTTGGTGATGATGATCCGCGGCCCGGTCCGCCGCGCCTATGAAGGCGCGCCAGTGCCCGCCTCGCCGCCGCTGGCAAAACCGTCAGCGCCGTAACGCCCCCAGCAAGGCACGCGCTTTGCTGGCTAAGCGCCACAGCAGCGGCGTCTGCTTGATCCACCGTTTGAGCCGCTGCAGCCCGGTCAGCGGCAGCACGACCAGCGCACCACGTGGCGTCGCCGCCGAAACGTGATCGTAGAGCGTCAGCTCGGTGTCGGACCAGTCGCGCTTATAGTCTTCGTCGCCGATGGTGAAATCGAACACGTCGCAATCGTGCTCGATGGCGTAGCGCATGAGCTCATGCAGATGCGCCATGCCCGGCCCAAAGCGCGAGACCTCGCCGTCGTCATAGCTGGCGAGCAGGTGATAGTAGCGGCCGCGATGCATCAGCCCGAGATTGATCGCCGCCGCGGTCGCGCCCACGTCGAGCCGGCTGACATGCGCGATCGACCGGCTTGCCGGATCGCTGGCGAGCGCGCGGTAGAAGTCGGCGTAGCCCGGATTGGCGAACAGATTGGCCACGCCCATGCGCGCGAAGGCGCGCGCCTTCTGCATCATCAGGAGGTCAAGCGTCAGCGTGATCTCGTCATTGCTCTCCGGCGTGACCAGCCGCACCGCGCCGGACTCGGCGAGACGCTTGCGCTTGGTGCGGTCGCGCCGCCGCGTCGAGGCCGAGCGTTTGGCGGCGTAGAACTCGTCCCAACTGCCGGACAGGTGGGTGAGATAGGCGCCACTCGGATGAACGGTAGCGCCGAGGGCCAGCAGCGGATTGGGCTGCTCTCCGACCTCCCCTGCCATCTTGGTCAGCCGGACAAAGTCGTACTGCAATCGCGGCTCGGCTTGCAGGCCTTGCGTCAGGGCCCGCCAGAGCGCCACGAAGCGCGCGCCGTTGACATAGGCGGCAAAGCGCGGCGCCAGCAAGGGGCCGTTGAAATCGCACAGATCCGAGCCGAGCCATTCGAGCGTGCGCGTGAAATGGACGGGGCGCACCGATAGCGGCAGCAGGAAGAGCGGCCCGACGGTATCACGTCCGAAGACGATGACCGGCCGCACACCCTGGCGCTGGCCGACATGACGCTGCCAGCAGGCGAGCCACTCATAGGTCTGGAACACCGTGCCCTCGGCTTTGCGCTCGAAGGCCCGCCACTCGCCGGCGATCGCGGCCGGATCTTCGTAGACGGTGAAACGGATGTCCTCGAAGACGCCTTCCAGCGCCGCGGCGCGCACCGCTTCGGTTCCTGGCGCTGCCGCACCGTCCAGGGAGTCCTTCAAGCGGGCATGAACGGCCTGGGCCATATGAATGCGCACCTCACCACTGGCGACAGGTCACGCGCGGCGACCGGGCGGTTCGATTTTCCGGAATTTCGTCTAACCCCTGTGCAGATTTCGTTAATTCGCCCCTTGAAACAGGGATTTCACGGAAAATTGCGCACGTTCGCCGCGCCCGCCCTAAATTTTTCGCCGTTGTTGCATGAGGTTGGGCGCATCCCTATAGTCCGCGCCGTTCCGGTCGGGGCGTGGCGCAGCCCGGTTAGCGCACCAGTCTGGGGGACTGGGGGTCGTGGGTTCAAATCCCGCCGCCCCGACCATTAAGTCATTGTTTTTGCTGAAAGCACGCCGAGTTTTTTCGGCAAACGGAACACCTTCAGCCCTATTTTTTCGCTGCCTCCACCGCCGCCAGCGCGTCGATCACGCCGGCGCCGACCTCGGTCTTGCGGCCCGCGATACGGCGGACGCTGGCGATCAGCCGCCGGCGCAACTGGTCGGGCGTGAGCGCCGGGTCGCGCGCCAGCATCAGCGCGGCGACGCCGCTGGTCAGCGCAGTCGCCACTGACGTCCCCGAGGTGAGTTGATAGCTGTCGTCGGGCGCGTCGGCGAGCACATCGACGCCGGGCGCCGCCACCGCAACTTGCGGGCCGCGATTGGCCTGCGGCAACAACTTGTCGTCGGCACCGACCGCAGTCACGCCGATAACGTCCCGGTAGGCTGCCGGATAAAGCGGCGGCGAGTGCGGCCCGGCATTGCCGACCGCCGCGATCAGCACCATGCCATGGGCATGCGCCTTGGCGACCATCTCGCGCATCAGCCGGTCGGAGGGGCCGGCAAAGCTCATATTGACGATGCGGGCGCGCTCGCTCGCCGCCCAGTCGAGACCCTTGAGGATGTTGAAGGTGGTGCCGTCCGCACTGTCCGACGTGCCCGAGAAGGCACGCACCGCCAAGAGGCGCACCTTCGGCGCCACTCCCAAGAGTTTGCTGTGCGCGGCGATGGCGCCCGCCATGGCGGTGCCATGCGCATGCGGCGCCCCGCCGCCGATCACATCGTCCTGCGCGGCGATGGCGCCGGCCAGATCGGGATGACGGCTGTCG
>JAKAMD010000128.1 GCA_021823875.1 Pseudomonadota bacterium
CCCAAGGGCGCGCTTAACACCTATGGGACGGCCGTCCTGATCAACATCATGAACGAAGCTGGCGGTCTGCCCACCCGCAACTTCTCCAGCGGGCGCTTCGAAGGCGCGGCCAAGCCAAAGAATGCCGAGAAATTGGAACGTCACGATGACGGCGAATAGCCGGTAAGGCGCGAAATACTCGACCAGGCGGCCGACCACGATCTGCGCCACCGCCCCGCACATGAACACCGCCGTTGCGAGCGAACCCACGAGCAGCAGCGGCACGTCGGCACCGAGGCGCTCGTCGACGATCTTGGGCAACGCAATCGAGATCGTATTGAAGGTCAAGCCGCCGGCGAGCGAGATCACCACATAGAGACTGAGGAAGATGACAGCGGCGCGCCGTGGCAACTCCACCTCGGCGACCTTCTGGCGCTTGGCCGTGTGATGCCGATCGTCCGGAACCAGCATGAGAAAGCCGATGCCGGTCGCGATGCACACCAGCGCCGGCACGAAAAAGGCGGCGCGCCAGCCGAGCCAGGACGCGATGGCGGCGGTCACACCGGCGGCCAGTGCGGCGCCGAGATTGCCGCAGACGCCATTGAACGCGACAGTACGGCCCTGCGCCTTGGAGGCTTCCAGCAGCATCGGCATGCCGACCGGGTGATAGATCGCCGCGAACACGCCGACGCCGAACATGGAAACCGACAGCACCACCAGCGTGGACGACATCGCAACGCCGGCGAGCGATAGCCCGGCGCCGAGATAGAAGGCCGCCATCATGTTGCGGCGGCTCCAGCGGTCGGCCAGCCAGCCGGCCGGCAAAGAAAACACGCCGAAAGCGACGAAGGCCGCGGTCGACAGCGCGATCAGCTCCGCATAGGGCCGGTGGTAGACCACCTCCAACCCGATCACGATGGTCGGGTAGATCAGCATCACGAAATGGTCGAGCGCATGCGCCCAGTTGAGGAAGGCGATGGCGCGGCGGCGGGCCGCATCCTCGGGGACCGGGCTGGCGGGGCTGACAATCTGGCTCATGGACGGACTCATACCGGAACGCGGAGGGTCGCCGCGGGCCGCCAAGTCCTTATACCTCCGGCTCCTCGGGCTGCCTATGACACCCGCAATACGTCCAGTTGCATCATAATACAACTGGCGGTAATATTTTGCGGATTGAGGGTGTGTTCCCCCAAAGGCTTTGTCGCATTGGTATCCCAGTGATTTCGGGGGGCTGAGGGGCCTCGATGTGGTGCGCGAGGCGGGTCCGCGTGGCGACGTCTGTCGCCGCGATCGTGGTTTCTTGTTGCGTGGGTGTGTTGCCGCGGCCGGCCTCGGCCGGCGGCGACGACGATGAAGCGCACGCCATCCTGTTTTCCGGTCGCGATTTCTGGCGCAATGGCGGCTTCCTCTATGGCGGCCTCTTGATCGCCCCCGGCGGCTTCGAGCGTGACGGGGTCATGCTGAAGCTGCTCTATTCCGCCGGCCTCTACCGCTACAACGCCGACAATCTTGGCGGCGCCGAGGTGGTGGGCGCGGAAGTCCTCGGCGCGGTGATGCCAGGCTGGCGCATCAAGCGCGGGCCGGTCGAGATGAAATTCTTCTTCGGCCCGGAGCTGCAATATCACCGGCTGTGGCCGGACGATCCCGCCAACCGGTTGCGTGGACGCGAGATCGGGCTGCGTTTGGCGACCGAGCTGTGGGCCGAGCCGACGTCCACGACCATGGTGGCGGCAGATGCGTCGCTCAGCTCGATCGGCAGCAATTATGCCGCGCGCCTCGCCTTCGGCTGGCGCCTGTTCGATCAGTTCTATGGCGGGCCGGAAAGCCAAGTCTATGGCGGCGACGGCTATGCCCAACTGCGTTTCGGTCTGCACGTCACCAGTCTGAAGACCGAGGGCGACGTCGAATGGTCGGCCGCGGCCGGCTGGGCGATCGACTGCGATCACCGTTCGAGCCCCTATCTGCGGCTGAACATGATGCGGAAAGTCGACTAGCCGTCGCATAGATCCGGCCTTCATTCGGACGCAATTCGAAGAGCAGATTTCGATCTGCGGTACTCCAATCACAAAAACGTCAGTTGTCCCGACGGTGTGACTGGTGCAGAGAGCCGCAAGGCTTCGTCCGAAAGGCGCGCTTGATGAATCTTGGTCTGGCACTGCGGCGGTTTCGCAGCGGCATGGCGATTGTGATGATGCTCGTCATCGGCGTGGCATCGTTCACCGTTGTCATGCATCGCGCGGCACTCGCTTCGTCAGTCTATGCCAGCAGCGCGAACGCGTGGTCGAACGCGCCGGCGAGCCCGGCTAAGCCGTGCAACAAGATTGTTCCGCCAGGTGTGGTCAACACGTGCCCGCTGTCGAGCTTCAACATTGCCGCCGTGCTCAGCAGCGATGCCGGCTACGCATCTGATGTTCCGATGGCCGCAACAACTTGGTTGTTGAGCGATTCATCGCTGCCGCTGCAGGTTGCCGGCCTGGGCCTTTATCGACCTCCACGCTTCGGCACCTGATCGCGCGACACCGATCTCCCTTTCCTCCGCGAAAGGCCGAGAGCGGCTGTGCGCCCCTTCGTTCGTCAGCGCGAATGAATCTCCCGCATGTCATCGCTACGCTGTGTCTGCGCTTGGCGCGGCATATGGGATTAGCCCGCATTCCGCTCCCGTCGAATGCCGCCTGCAGCCGAGGCTGCAGCCCATGAATGCATCAGGAATGACCATGCTGAAACGCCTCACCGTCATCGTCGCGACCGTGCTGGCCCTTGTGACTCAAGCCGGCCCGCTGTCCGCGCAACCCCTGCCGCCGAACGGCAAGCCCGATTTCTCCGCCAATTTGATCGTCGGCGGCACCGACCCCAGCAACCCGAAAGAGGCCTGGATTGGCATTCATGTCCGGCTCGGTCCAGGCTGGCACACCTATTGGCGTTCGCCCGGCGACGCCGGCGCCGCACCCGAATTCGACTGGCGCGGCTCGCAGAATGTAACAACCGTCGAAGTCGAATGGCCGGCACCCACCCGCATCACTTCGGCCGGCATCGACACCTTCGGCTATGACAAAGAGGTGGTGTTTCCGGTGCACGTGCGTTTACGCGATCCGCACACGCCGACCCACCTCTCGCTCAAGCTCGCGCTCTTCGTCTGCAGCAGCATCTGCACCCGCAGCGATCTCAACTTCGACGCCACCATTGCGCCGGCTGCCCGCTTCGATGGCCCGCTCGCGCTGATCAATCAATGGCGCACCAAGGTCCCGCATGCGAATGCGCCGGACCTAGCGCTGTCCGCCATCACGCTGGAGGGCAAGCCCTCCTCGCATCTGCGTGTGACGGTGACGAGCGCGACACCATTGAACACGCCGGATCTGTTCGTCGATGGCGACGACTCCGTTATCGCGGGCCGGCCGCAACGCAGGGCGCATGACGGTCAATCGACCATCTTCATGCTGCCGCTCAGCGGCACCAATGCCGCGCACCCCGTCAAGCCGCTGCATGTCACTCTGGTGGATGGCAACCGCGCCGTCGAAGCGACCCTTAATCCGACCCCACCAGTTGCGCTTGCTACCAGAAAAGCTGCAACGCCGGTCACGCCGGCCGCTCATGCGCCGCTCACCCTCTGGTCCATGCTCGCGGTCGCCCTGCTCGGCGGGCTCATTCTCAACTTCATGCCGTGCGTCTTTCCGGTGCTGTCGCTGAAGATGCTGTCGCTGGTCGGCCAGGCCGCGCGCGACACGCGAACGGTCCGCACGCATTTCCTGGCGTCAGCGGCCGGCGTGGTCGCGTCCTTTGTGCTGTTGGCCGCGGCCTTGGCGGCGCTCAAGGCGCTCGGCGCGCAGATCGGCTGGGGCATTCAATTCCAGCAGCCGATCTTCCTCGTCGTCATGGCGGCCATCCTGGTCGCGCTTTCCGCCAACCTGCTCGATCTCTACGACATCCATCTGCCGTCCAACATCGGCGGCATCGTCGGGCAGAGCGCAGGCCACAATTCCATGGCCGCGCATTTCTTCAACGGACTGGTGATGACGCTGCTCGCCACGCCCTGCTCGGCGCCTTTCGTCGGTACCGCGATCGGCTTCGCCCTCTCGCAGGGTCCGTGGCAGATCTTCGAAATCTTCGCCGCCCTCGGCCTCGGCATGGCCTCGCCCTATCTCGTGCTAGCGGCATTGCCGCAGGTGGCGCGCCTCCTCCCCCGCCCCGGGCGCTGGATGCTGACGGTGCGGCGGATCGCGGCCATAGCTATGGCAGGCACCGCGCTCTGGTTGCTGACGATCCTCGCCGACATCGCCGGTTTGCGCGCCGCTCTCATTGCCGGCGCGTCGTTCGGGCTGCTGCTCTGGCTCTTGGCGCTGCGCCGCCAACAGTTCGCCCATACGATTGCCGGCGCACTGATCGCCGGCCTCGCCGGCATTGCCATCTTCATGGCCGACGAACGCTCACCACCGGCCGCCGCGCATGCCGTCGACGGCATCGCTTGGCAAGCGCTGGCGCCGCAGAAGATCCAGGCAATGGTGAAAAACGGCCACACCGTCTTCGTCGACATCGGCGCGGCTTGGTGCGTCACCTGCAAGGTCAACGAAGCGAAGATCGACAGCAGCGCCGCCATCCATCGGCGCCTCGCCGAGGAGGTCGTGCCGATGCGGGCGGATTGGACCCGCCCCGATGAACAAGTCGGCGCCTACCTGCGCTCGTTCCACCGTTACGGCCTGCCGTTCAATGCCGTATTCGGCCCCGGCGCACCGAACGGCATCGTGCTGCCCGAACTGCTCACGCCCACCGCAGTGCTCGACGCTTTCGATCGCGCTGCCGCCAAAACCGCTTCACACTGACAAAGGACACCACACTCATGATCACCGGAAAACGCATCTCCTTCCTCATCATCCTGCTCACGGTCGCCGCCCTGGCGGCGCTCGTGCTGCCGCTCACCCAAGTCGGCGCGCAATCGAGCAACAACGACGCGTTGAGCCGCGAGGCCATCCTGCGCGATCCGGCGGCGCCGACCATCGGCAATCTCAAAGGCGACATCACCATCGTCGAGTGGTTCGACTACCAATGCCCCTACTGCAAGAAGATGAACCCCGATCTTTTGAAAACCATGCGCGAGGATGGCCATATCCGCCTCGTCTTCAAAGATTGGCCGGTCTTCGGGGCCGTCTCGACTTTCGCCGCCAAGCTCGTGCTGGCCACCAAGTACCAGAACAAATATGAGCAGGCCCATAACGCCCTGATGGCGACCACTGGCCGGCTGAACGAGGACATGGTGCGCGACACCTTGACGAAAGCCGGCATCGACCTCGCGCGCGCCGAACGCGATCTGGAGACGCATCGCAAAGACATCGACGCGCTGCTGGCGCGCAATGACGAACAGGCGAGTGCCCTCGGCTTTCAGGGCACGCCGGCCCTCATCATCGGCACATACCGCGTCCCCGGCGCGCTCGATGTGGCCACTCTCAAACTGGCCATCCAGGACGCCCGCAAGGCCCTGAAGCAAAGCAAATGATCGAGGCCGGCGCCGGAAGCATCGACGTCCGGCGCCGCGCTCAATCCAACGTCCGCCGGAAGCGGGTGACCGCGATGGTCATGGCGACGAGCATCAGTACGAACATGGCGGCACCGTCGTAATGCAGGTCGGTAGCCGTGGCGCCCTTCAGCATGATGCCGCGCACGATGCGCAGGTAATGGGTGAGCGGCAGGGTCTCGCCGACCCATTGCGCCCAGGTTGGCATGCCGGCAAAGGGAAACAGGAAGCCTGACAACAATATGTTGGGCAGGAAATACATGATCGACATCTGCATGGCCTGCAGCTGGTTCTGCGCCACTGTCGAGAAGGTGTAGCCAATCGACAGATTGGTGGCGATGAACAGCGTGCTTAAGCCCGCAAGCAGACCGAGATTGCCGACGATCGGCACGCCGAAAAGCAGCACGCCGATACCGATGATCATGGCCGCCTGCACGAAGCCGACCATAATGTAGGGGATGATCTTGCCCAGCATGATCTCGACCGGCGTGATCGGCATGGAGAGCAGGTTTTCCATGGTGCCGCGCTCGATCTCGCGGGTGACCGAAAGCGCGGTGAAGATCAGCATGGTCATGGTGAGGATGGTGCCGACCAGACCGGGCACGATGTTGAGCTGGGTGACGGCGGCAGGATTATAGCGGGCATGGATGCGGATGGAGAACGGCGGCGCGCCCGCCTCCGGAATGTCATGGTCGTGCTCCAGCGCGGTCTGCACCAGCGTACCGAGGGCGGACAGCGCTGAACCGGAGGCGACCGGATCGGTGGCATCAGCCGAGATCAGCAGCGCCGGATGGTCGCCGCGCCGCACCGCGCGCTCGAAGCCGACCGGAATTTCCACCGCGAACAGCACCTTGCCGGCCAAGATCAGGCGATCGACCTCGGCCGCGCTGCGCGGCAGCTGGGTGATCTTGAAATAACGGGTGTTCTGCAGCGCCGCCAGGATCGAGCGGCCGACGTCGCTCTGCTCCTGCAGCAGCACCGCGGTCGGCAGATCGCGCGGCGTGGTGTTGATGGCGTAGCCGAACAGCATCAGCTGCACCAGCGGGATCATGACGATCATGGCGAAGGACACACGGTCGCGCCGGAGCTGGATAAACTCCTTGACCAACATGGCCCAGGTCTTGCGCCAAAAACCATTGCCGCTGTGGCGCGGCGCCTGCGCGGGCATGACTTGGTTCATTGGAAATTGTCCCGCGCTTTGCCCATCAGCTCGATGAACACATCCTCGAGCGAGGGCGCCGAATGCTTCCACTCGAATTCCTTGCCGGCGCGATAGGGTGCAATGGTGGCCTCGAGCGCCACCGCGTCGCGCCCGGCGACATGCAGGCTGGTTCCGAACGGCGCCACCATGTCGACGCCAGGCTTGCCGGTGAGTTCTTCGGTGAGCCGGTTAAGGGCTTCGCTGCTGCGCGCACTGACCACATAGGTAGTTAAGCGCGAGCCCGCGATCACCTCTTCGACGGTGCCGTGCGCCAGCAGATCGCCATAGGCGATATAGGCGATCTCGTGACAGCGCTCGGCTTCGTCCATGTAGTGAGTGGACACCAGCACGGTGAGGCCCTCGGCAGCGAGCGCGTGAATCTCGTTCCAGAAATCGCGCCGCGCCTTCGGATCGACGCCTGCGGTTGGCTCGTCGAGCAAGAGCAGTTGCGGGCTCGACAGCGTGCAGGCGCCGAGCGCCAGCCGCTGCTTCCAGCCGCCCGACAATTCATGGGCGATCTGTTCCTCGCGGCCGGTCAGGCCAAGCCGCGCGATCGCGGCGCGCGCCGCCGCCCGCGGCTTGTCGAGGCCGTAGATGCGGCCGATGAATTCCAGGTTCTCGCGCACCGAAAGATCCTCGTAGAGGCTGAAACGCTGCGTCATGTAGCCGACGTGCTTCTTGATCTCGTCGGTATCGGTGCGGATGTCGTAGCCGAGACAGGTGCCCTCGCCCTCGTCGGGCGTGAGCAGGCCGCACAACATGCGAATGGTCGTGGTCTTGCCGGAGCCATTGGGCCCGAGGAAGCCATAGATGGTGCCGCGCTTGACCTGCATGGACAGATTGCGCACCACCGCGCGGCCGTCGAACTTCTTGGTCAGGCCATGCACGTCGATGACGATGTCATCCGCGCTGTTTTGGGCGGCGTCCGGCGCACTCATGAGGCGTTTCCCTTTGCCGGCTCCGTCGGCAATGTGACCGTCACCGGCTGGCCGACGCGGAATTTCTCCGGATCGGCCGGACGCGCCTCGATCAGGAAGACGAGCTTGGCGCGTTCCTCGCGGCTGTAGATCACCGGTGGGGTATATTCGGCGCTGTCGGCGATGAAGCTGACCTTGGCAGTAAGGCCGGTCGCGCAGGCATCGCACGTGACCACGACCGTTTCCCCGATCTTGATGCGGGCAAGCTCGGTTTCCGGCGCGTAAAAGCGGATCTTGATATTGGCCGGCGGCAACAGCGCGATCACCGCCTTGCCGGGCTGGACGGTCTCTCCCGGCCGGAAATACACCTTCTGAACGACACCGGTGACCGGGCTCACCATGCGCCGGCGCGCGAGCCGCGTTTTCGACCATTCGAGATTGGCTTTGGCCTGACGCAGGGTGGCCCAGGCATCGTCAACCGATTTCTGGGTGCCGGCAGATGATTGCAGCAGCTGCGTGGCGCGATCGAAGGCCTGCTCGGCATTGGAAAGGGCGGCTTGCTTCACCACCACGTCGGCCTTCTGCAGATCGTCGTCCAGGCCGAACAACAAGTCGTCTTTGGCGACTTTGTCGCCTTCCTGCACTTTGAGATATTCGACCCGTCCTTGCTCATCTGGACTGACGAAGATGGTGTCGGCTTCGACCCAGCCTTGCAGCGCGTGGTTATCGCTGTTGTTGCAGCCGGCAAGCAATGTGAGCGCGAGCGCCCCGAACAGAAATGCGGGCAGACGAGTCATGGGGCTCTCCCGGATGCAAACAAAAGCTCAAGGTGGGTCTTCATCATGGCGCGGACGTCGAGCGGCTCAAAGCGCTCGAACAGTCCGTTCCAGACAATGGCGATTAGGCCAGGCGCGGCGAGCAACTGCGGGAATTGCGCCAAGCCCGGCGCGACCTCGCCACGCGCGGCGGCACGCGCCAACAGCGCGCGCATCGCGGCGATAATGCGCGCCAGCACTTCGCGGTAATAGAATTCGGCAAGTTTCGGGAAGCGGCGGCCTTCCGCGATCATCAGGCGGATGACGTCCTTGCGGCGCGTCTCGTAAACCTCGCGCACGAACAGATCGACGATATGATCGGCGAGCGCGGAAAGCGGCACATCGACCTGCCCCATCGCCTCGATACTGCCGACCAGCGGCGTCAGCATGGCGCGGATCAGTTCCTGGAACAGGCTCTCCTTGTCGCGGAAGTAGAGATAGATGGTGCCCTTGGCGACGCCGGCGCGGC
>JAKAMD010000129.1 GCA_021823875.1 Pseudomonadota bacterium
CGATGCGTTCGATAAGCGGACGGTCGGTGAACAGATAGCCGAGATTGGCGGCGAAACGCGGCATGCCTTCCTCACTTGCGCAACAGCGCGCGGCTGTATTCATTAGCGGCCTGTCCAACCGAATACCATCCCCGGAGCCCGCCGCATGTCTGCCACTTCCGCTTTTCATATCGCCGTGCTCGCCGGGGACGGCATCGGGCCCGAGGTGATGGCGCCCGCGCTCGATATCCTGCGCCGGATCGAGGCGACCACGCCGGGCCTCGCCTTCCGCTTTACCGATGGCGCCGCCGGCGCCGGCCACTACAAGGAAACCGGCAAGTCGATGCCGGAGAGTACGATCAAGCTGTGCGATGAGGCCGACGCCATCCTGCTCGGAGCCTGCGGGCTGCCGAGTGTGCGCTATCCCGACAATACCGAGATCATGCCGCAGGTGGAGCTGCGCTTCATCTTCGACCTCTATGCCGGCGTGCGGCCGGCACGGCTGATCCCCGGCGTGCCGAGCCCGATCGTCGGCGCGCAAGAGCACGGCATCGATTTCGTGCTGATCCGGGAATCGACCGAAGGCCTGTTCGCCTCCATGGGCAAAGGCGTCACCACCCACGAGGAAGCGCGCGAGACACTGGTCATCACGCGCAAGACCTGCGAACGGCTGTTCGACTTCTCGCTGCGGCTCGCACAACGGCGCAAGGCGCGCGGCAAGCAGGGCCTTTGCACCTGCGTCGACAAGGCCAACGCGTTCAAGGCCTATGCCTGGTTCCGCTCGATCTTCGACGAACGGGCGAAGAATTTCCCCGACGTGAAGACCGACCACGTCTATGTCGATGCCTGCTCGGCGCTGATGGTGCGCAAGCCGTGGGACTTCGACGTGATGGTTATGGAGAACATGTTCGGCGACATCCTGTCCGATCTCGCCGCCGGATTGATCGGCGGGCTCGGCATGGCGCCGTCGGCCGACATCGGCGACACGCATGCGGTGTTCCAGCCCTGCCACGGCACCGCGCCCGACATCATGGGTCAGGGCAAGGCCAATCCGACCGCGATGATCCTGTCGGCGGCGATGATGCTCGACTGGCTGGCCGACAAGCACGGTCAGCAGCCGGCGGCGGACGCGGCGTTGCGCATCGAGCGCGCGGTCGACGCCGCTTACGCCAGCGGCATCAAGCCGATGGAATTCGGCGGCAAGGACGGCACCGCCGCGATCGCCAAGGCGGTGATGCAGGCGCTGGGTTAATCGCGCTGCGCCTGCTTGCGGCGGTTCAGCGCCTTGGCCTCGTGCGCGTGCCAGACGAACAGGAAGGGCACGCCGATCACCAGATCGGGCACGCGCTTGACGAGCGAGAACGCGACCGCCGCCGGCGCCGGAATGCCGTAGATCGCGGCGATCACGATGAAGCCTGCCTCCTGCACGCCGAGAGCGCCCGGCACCAGGAAGGCGCTCGCGCGCACGGCGTGGCCGAGACTCTCGATCACAATGGCATCGCCGAAGGTGACTGGGTGGCCCATCAGGCGAAGCGCCACAAGCACCTCGAAGGCGCCGATGAACCAGACAATGATGTGCACGATCATGGCGACGGCAAAGCGCGGCAGATCGGCGTAGATGCGCATCAGGTTGTCGTGCAGGGTGGCGAGATTGGCGAAATTCGACCAGCCGAAGCGGTCGGCGAGCTTCATCAGACCGCGGTCGATCAGCTTCACGCCGCCGAAGCGCTGAGCGGCGAAAAAACCGGCGAGCAACACGCCCATGAACGCCGCGCCGGTCACCGCCACATCCAACAGGCCATCGTCGGCGCCCTGCCCGGCCAGAATGGCGATGCCGAAGAGCACGAACAGGAACAGCGCCACCACCTGCATCAGCATGTCGCCCAGCACCGTCGCGCCGGCAAGGCCGGCCGGGATGCCGAAGAATGTCATCACGCGGGCGCCGGCGATCTCGCCGCCGATCTGCCCGACCGGTAACAGCACGTTGATGGCTTCGCGGATCAAGCGCACCCAGACGCAGGCGGCGAGCGACGCTTTCGCCTCGGCCGGGAAAATCAACCACCAGCCAGTACCGGCGCCGACAAGCGCGGCCAGCCGCAGCGCCACCACGGCGACCAAGCCGAGCAAGCCGACCGCAGCAAAGGCGAGCGCCACCGCGCCGACGCCTTCCCGCGCGATGATAACAACCGCGAGCAAAAGTCCCAGGCCGGCCGCGACGATGAGCAGACGTTTCATACGGCCATCCTATACGGAAAAGCAGCCGCGCTGCCGAAGACCGGCAGCGCCGCGACGAAAATGCGCATACTGAATGTGGTGGAGCATCCCCGCTCTCGCCCTACACACGCCTCTCTGCGGCACACAACGTCATGCGCCGCGTTGGGATGTGCGTCAAATCTCCACGAAAGGCTTGATGGCGGCGAGGAAGGCTTCCGGCTGCTCGAGCGGCGGGCAATGGCCGCAGCCGGGCAATTCGACATAGCGCGCGGCCGGTACCTTGTTGGCGATCACCTTGTTGAGCGCCGGCGGCGTGGCCTGGTCAAGCTCGCCGCACACGACGAGCGTCGGCACGCGCAGGTGATGCAGCAGCGGCGTGAGGTCGGTCTCCTGCAAGATACGGCAGGCGGCCTGGAAGGCGCGCGGGTCGATGCCGAGCAGCACCTGCTTGCGCTGCTCGATCGCTTCCGGATGCGCGGCCAGATAGGCCGGCGAATGCACGCGCTTGGCGGCGATCTCCGCGACCGCGCCAAGCCCACCATCGGCAACCTTCTCCGCCATGACCGCGAAGGCCTCGCGGCCCGCGGGTGGGAAGCATGCTGCGGCATCGCTAACCACCAGCTTGCCGATGCGTTGGGGATGGGCGAGCGCGAAAGCGAGCGCGACCGTGCCGCCGAAACCGTTGCCCATCAGCACGGCGTCCGTCGCGATGCCGAATTCGTCGAAGCCGTCCTCGATGGTAGCCACGTAGGCGTCCATCAAAGCGAGCATTGCCGGCAGCGAGCCGTCGAAGCCGGGCAGGTTGATGAGCGTAATGCGAAATTTCTCGGCCAGCACCGGCAGCACCGGATCGAAGGCGCTGCGATCGGCGAGCAGCGAATGCAGCACCACCAAATCGCGGCCGGCGCCGGTGCGCACCGCGGTGAGCGAGCCGTGGCCGGCGGTGATTTGCTCGAACTGCATTTTTTGGTCCTCTAGCCCCTAAAGATGATGCGCATCCGAATTTCGATGCCGCGGTCCCGCAGATATCAGCCTGCCGGCAAATACCGCAAGAGCCCTGTCTCAACGCACCGGCGCGTCGGCTTTGAGATAAGGCGCCAGGTCCTTGAGCGGAATGTCGACGTCGAACTCGCCGCCCGGCAAGCCGCCGATCGTATCGATGGGGACGACCACGGTGGCGTGTTCAGGCCCCCACAGCCACTGGCTGCTCGCCGCGATGGCGGCGGCGATCTCCGCGTCGTCGAGATTGGGGGCGTCGCGTTCGCTCATCTGCTGGTGCAGATCGTCGCGGCAGACACCCAGCACGAATGTCTTCCAGTCCTTGTCCTTGGCGAACACATCGTCGAGCGTTACAGCGCGGCCTTTGACCAGGTCCCAGGTCACGGCCTGCAGGCCGAGGATGTCGTGGTTGCCGCCGGTGAAATCGCGCGTGGCGACCTGCAGGCTGACGATGCGGCTGTCGAAGCGCACCACCGTATACGTGCGGCGCGCGGTCAGGCGCATGTCGCCGACGGCATCGAGCCAGAACAGCCGCCTGTCGTCCATGCGCCATTTGCCGAGCGCCAGCGCCTTGCCGACGAACGCGTTGAACGCGGTCGCGGCCGCGCCACCGCGCAGCCGCGGGTAAACGTCGCTTTCCTCGGTCGGCGGTTTGGCGCGCGTGCGAAAGCGCATGCGCGGCTCAAGCGTCAAGGCGCCGGCCGTCGCCACCCTCAGATCGCCGAGCAACTCGGCGCGGTCGGCATATTCCGTACGCAGGCAATCGGTAATGTTGTTGCGATCGGCAATTGAGGCCGGCGACGGCACATCGGCACCGCAGCTCTTGCTGGCGTAAGCGAGCCAGGCGCGCTGACCGGCGCGAAACGTGGCGAAGCTATCCGGCGAGACGGATTTCTCCAGCGCCGCATAAGCCTCGCCCAGCTTGCGGTCGGAGGCGGACAGCGCCGCATCGCGGCAGATCAGCTTCTCGCCGGTCGTCTTCGCCTGCGTGCAATCGAAGCTCGGACCGCTGTAGCCGGCGGCGTATTGCGCTGGGTCCATTCCGGTTGGGCGTTCGAGCGTGTAGACGACATCGCCCTCAAGCATAACCAGATTGGCGTAGTCGTCGACGTAGAAATCGCGGGTGACGGCGCCGCAGGTAACGCGAAAGGTCGTGAATTGGCTGCTTTCGAGATCGAGCGTCTTGGCGAGGGCGCCGTCCTTGTCGTGGGCAAGCTTGCCGCCAAAGGCCTCGCTTCGATACGTCACACCCGATGAATAAGTCGCGCCTGGACAAGCCAGCGGCGCCGGGCCTTTCACTTCATTGGCGGCAAATTCGATGGCGTAGGCGAGCAGCGGCGCATCCCGCTTGCTGAGCCGACGCGGCTTGGCCCAGGGCGCAGGCTTTGCCTCGATGACGCGCCAGATGCCGGCAAGACCGGCCTCCGGCGACTTGCCAGCCGGCATCATCGAGCCGGCCAGCGCCGGCGAGGCCAAGGTTGTGGCAATCAATCCTGCGGCAAGGACGCGTGCGATCACACCTTGCGTCAATTCCCCTCGCGCCAGATGCCGAGCGCCTCCTGCGCGGGCCGATCGGAGATCGAGAAAAGCACCGCTTCCTCGGCGGCGTTGTGCTGGTAGCGCTTCCAGGGCGGCACCACGAACACGTCATTGACCTTCCAGTCGAAGGGCTGACCGTCGATGATGGTGGTGCCCGTGCCCTCCGCCACTGCGAAGATCATGCCGTCGGTCGAGCGATAGGGCTCGCCCTTGAAGCCCTTCGGCAGCAGCGCGAGATAGGCGCCCATGGTGGGCAGCACCGGCCCGCCATTGACCGGATTGGCGTAGCGCACGCGCGCGCCGTGGCGCTTGTCGATATCGCCGGTGTTCTTCAGCCGCTGCAGGATCGGCCGCATCTTGGCGTATGGGTAATTGATCACCGGCGTGCGGTTGAGATGCGCGGGCGAGCCGTCCGGCAATACGCCGGAAGCGTAGCGGTCGAACGAGTCGCCGTCGGCGTGGTTGGTCTTCTGCATCTTCTCTTCGAAATGCTCGGCGAACGAGGTCTCGAAGTGATTGATGGTCGGCATGTCGAGCACATCGAGCCACATCACCGGCTCCTTGCCGGGATTGCCGTGGTCGTGCGGCGCCCAATTAGCGGTGATGATGAAGTCGCCGTGATTCATCAGCGCCTTCTCGCCCTCGACCGCGGTATAGGCGCCCTCGCCTTCCAGCACGAAGCGGATGGCGGAGGCGACGTGGCGATGCACGTCGGCGATCTCGCCCGGCAGGATGAGCTGGATGCCGGCGAACAGCGAATGGGTCACGCGCGACTGACCCGGCAGGCCCGGATTTTCCAGAACCAGCACGCGGCGCTCGGCTTCCTCGGTAGTGATCACATCGCCGGCTTCCAGGATCAGCGATTTGACATCGTCGAACTTCCACAGCGCCGGCTGGCAGCGGGTCTTGGGCTCCGGCGTGACCAGGCCTTTCAGCACCTCCCAGAGGGGCGCCATGTGGAACTTGGCGGCCTTGTCGTAATAGGCCTGCCGGGCGGCCTGGATGTTGTGCTTGGCATCGGCAGTGGGGCTCGCGGCGACCGCCATGGTTTTCTCCCTGCGAACGAATTCGTCGAGTTTGCAACACTATAGCCAGTTTCCCCGGCGGGCGGAAACGCCCACGCGGCCATCTGGCCGTTCCCTTTTAGCTAATTATTGACGGCGCCACCGTCCACCACGATCGACTGACCTGTGACAAAATTGCTATCGCCTGAGGCGAGATAGACCAGCGTGCCGAGCAAATCTTCGGGGTAAGCGTCGCGCTTGAAGGCGCGCGAATTGCGCACCGGAATGCGCTCGTCCTCGACATGGGCGGTGTTCTCCAGGCCGGTGTCGCTCAGGATATAACCCGGCGAGAGCGAATTGACGTTGATGCCGTATTCGCCGAGCTCGCGCGACAGCGCGCGGGTAAAGGCGATGATGGCGCCCTTGGAGGTGACATAGGGCAACATGCGCGGCACGCCCTTGTAGGGCGCGCCGGAGCCGATGTTGATGATCTTGCCGCTGCGCCGCTCCATCATGTGCGGCGCCACGTGGCGCACCATCAGAAAGGAGCCGCGCACATTGATCGCCATCACACGGTCCCAGATGTCAACATCCCATTCGATGAACTTGCGCGGCGAGAGCTTGGCGTAGAGCGCGGCATTGTTGACCAGCACGTCGATCTGGCCGAAGCGTTTCATGGTGACCTCGACCAGCGCGGCGACCGACTTTTCATCGCTGACGTCGCAGCGCATGAACGCCGCCGCGTCGGCGCCGTGCGCCTGCGCGATCGCGGCGGCGAGCGCGCTGCCGTCCTCGATGTCAGCGATCATCACCCGCGCGCCTTCGGCGGCGAGCGCCCGCGCGTAATGGCAGCCTATCCCCTTGGCCCCGCCGGTAACGATGGCGACCTTGCCCGCAAGCCTCGGCATTCGTTTCTCCCCTGTCCTACGTACCCGTACTTGTTGCGGGCATCGGCGTCTTGTTAGATCGGAACCATAGAGACGTGGATGGCCGGCACAAGACCGGCCACGACCGGGAGGAAAGTATGGCGAAGGACACCGCCGACAGGCTGGCTATCCAGGAGCTGATCCAAAACTGGGTGCTCTGGCGCGACGGCCGTATGTGGGACCGATTCCGCACCGTCTGGCACAAGGAAGGCCAGATGTGGGCGACCTGGTTTCAGGGCTCCTATGAGGAGTTCATCAAGGTCAGCCAGGAGGGCTACGACCGGGGCGTGCGCATCATGCATATGCTCGGCGGCATAAGCATCGACATCAAGGGCACGCGCGCCATCGCGCAGACCC
Organism: Pseudomonadota bacterium; assembly: GCA_021823875.1. Taxonomy (GTDB): domain Bacteria; phylum Pseudomonadota; class Alphaproteobacteria; order Rhizobiales; family Xanthobacteraceae; genus Pseudolabrys. The sequence goes on from JAKAMD010000129.1 coordinate 7,019, forward strand.
GGATGTTCATCCAGCAGCGCGCGCCGGTCGAGGGCGTGGTGTGCGACGTCACCTGCTACGGCAAGTTCTACGACTTCCTGGAGAAGCGGCGCGGGCGCTGGGGCATCGTGCTGCGGCGGCTCGCCTACGAGAAGGACCGCATCGACCCGGTCGAGCCCGGCGCCAAGGTGAAGCTCGACCAGAAACTGGTGGCGACGTTCCCGGAGGGCTATCGCCACCTCGCCTATCTGCAGGCCAAGATCGGCTACACCATCAAGGACGAACTGCCCGGGCTCGACGGCCCACCGCTGGCGGCGCTCTACGCCAAGGGCGAGGCCTGGCTGAAGGGCAAAAAGCTCACCTGACGGGACAGTGGCCCTGCGCATTGCCAGGGCAAACGGTTGGAGTGCCAACGGACCGCGAGGGCGGGGGCTTGGCTCCCGCGCCCCGACGTGCGAATTTCCCGGCCCATAGACCGGCAACAAGAAACGGAAATTCGGGGAGCAACGTTTAGGGGGGTCACCATGTCATTCGCCGACAAGTTCAATCTGCTCAACGAATTCAACATCCTGCGTCTGATCTGCGGGCTATTCCTGATTCCGCATATCTACGGCAAGTTCTACGAGCCGGCCGCGCTCGGCTTCTTCAAGGCCGCCAAATTCAATCCGCCCGCGTTCTGGATGTATCTGTCCGGCGCAATCGAAACGGTGCTCGCCATCGGGCTGATCCTCGGCATCTTCACCACGCTCGCCGGCGCGATCGCCTTCGTTCATCTCGGCATCGCCGCGTTCTTCGTCTACCGCGTCACCGGAAAGTGGCTCTGGAATATCGGCGGCTACGAATACTGCCTGTTCTGGTCGCTCGCCTGTCTGGTGGTGGCGATGCATGCCTATCACCTGGGCGGCCTATGGGGCTGAAGAGCCGGTCAGTGAGAACTAATCTCCGTCGTTCGAAAGGAAGTCCAAGCAATGGCTAGTGTTCTGTTTTCACCGATTACCCTGCGCGGCCTCACGCTGCCCAACCGCGTCGTGGTGTCGCCGATGTGCCAGTACAATTCCGATAATGGCTCGGCCAACGATTGGCATCTGATGCATCTCGGCAATATGTCGCTCGGCTGCGCCGGTCTGGTGATGACCGAGATGACCGACGTCAACCCGCAGGGACGCATCTCGCCGCGCTGCGCCGGCATGTGGTCGGACGACAACGAGAAGGCGCTCAAGCGCGTGCACGACTTCTGCCGGCAGTACGGCGTGGCCAAGCTCGGCGTGCAGCTCGCTCATGCCGGACGCAAAGGTCCGCAGATGCCACCGGCAGCCGGCGGCAAGCCGATCCTGGAAGGACCGGACGCCTGGACGCCGGAAGCGCCCTCGGCCATTCCCTATGACGACGGCTGGCCGGTGCCGCACGCCATGACCAAGGACGACATCAAGCGTTGCATCGGCGAATTCGTCTCGGCCGCTGAGCGGGTCAACCGCATCGGCTACGACCTGATCGAACTGCACGGCGCGCACGGCTATCTCGGCCATCAATTCCTGTCGCCGATCTCTAACCAGCGCACCGACGAATATGGCGGCTCGCTGGAGAACCGCATGCGCTTCGTCATCGAAATGTTTGAGGCGGTGCGCAAGGTGTGGCCGAACGACAAGCCGATCGGCATCCGGGTCTCTGCCACCGACTGGGTCGATGGCGGCTGGTCGCCGGAGGAGACCGTCGTGCTGGCCAAGGAGCTCAAGAAGCGCGGCCTCGACTACATGGATGTGTCGACCGGCGGTCTCGATCCGCGCCAGAAGATCCCGCTCGCGGCCGGCTACCAGGTGCCGTTCGCCGAGAAGGTA
>JAKAMD010000130.1 GCA_021823875.1 Pseudomonadota bacterium
CCGTCCCCAGGCCGGGTCGATCGCCGCGCCGTCCTGACGCGCGTCGATATTCGCGCTCCCCAAGCGCGTCAGCAGATCCTTGAGCGCGAACATTTCCTCGGCGCCCGCGAGATCGCCCGCGATGGCGCCGATGCCGGCGGGCTTCGTCGCCTTTGCCTTAGCGGCGACCGCCGCGAAGGCCTCCTGCCAAGTCGCCGGCTGCAGGCGGCCGTTGACGCGGATGTAGGGCTGGTCGAGCCGCTGCGTGCGCAGGCCATCGACCACGTGACGGGTCTTGTCGGAGATCCACTCCTCGTTCACGTCGTCGTTCAGGCGCGGCAGGATGCGCATGACCTCGCGCCCGCGCGTGTCGATGCGGATGGCCGAACCGAGCGCGTCCATCACGTCGACCGATTGCGTCTTGTTCAATTCCCAGGAGCGCGCCGTGAAGGCATAGGGCTTGGAGGTGAGCGCGCCGACCGGGCAGAGATCGACCACGCAGCTCTGCAGCTCCGAGGTCATGGCGTGCTCGAGATAGGTGGTGATCTCCATGTCCTCGCCGCGGCCGATGGCGCCGAGCTCGGCGACGCCCGCGATCTCGGTGGTGAAGCGGACACAGCGCGTGCAGTGAATGCAGCGCGTCATGATCGTTCGCACCAGCGGACCGATGTACTTGTCCTCGACCGCGCGCTTGTTCTCGGCAAAGCGCGAGGCGTCGACGCCATAGGCCATGGCCTGGTCCTGCAGATCGCACTCGCCTCCCTGATCGCAGATCGGGCAATCGAGCGGATGGTTGATCAGCAGGAATTCCATCACGCCTTCACGCGCCTTCTTCACCATCGGCGACTTGGTGAACAGCTGCTTGGGCGAGCCGTCTTTGTTCGGCATCAGATCCTTGACGCCGACCGCGCACGAGGCTTGCGGCTTCGGAAGGCCCTGCACCTCGATCAGGCACATGCGGCAATTGCCGGCGACCGACAGACGTTCGTGGAAGCAGAAGCGCGGGATTTCCGCGTCCGCCGCTTCGCACGCCTGGAGCAGCGTGTACTCCGGCGGGACTTCGATCTCTTTGCCGTCGATGATGAGCTTGGTCATTGTTCTCAAATCTTCAGTTCAATCGGTCCCGTCGTCGTCAGTTCAGTACGTGCTCGTGCTCACCGCACCAGTCGTCGCGTTTGGTCGTCACCCACGCCGGATAGCGCCGGGCGTGGTCGGGCAGATCGGCGAACGTGACCGGCGGCGCGCGCCGCCGGCAGTGCCCGAGGATCGAACGGTCGCGGCTCGGCTCATTGCCGGTCGCCTCGGCCGTTGGCCACCAGAACTTGCAGTCCCGACACCGCAGGTTCTTGTTCTCGAAGCTCATCGTGTCGCTCCACGGCCGGGCCCTTGCGGACACGCCCGCTGTTGAACGGGATGGGGTGGCGGCGTTCCGTCATCCCTCGTCCCTTTACTCCGCCGCCTCGCGCACCGCTCCATGCGCATCCGCATTGCGGGTGTACTGGTCGATGCGCCGCTCGATCTCCGGCCGGAAATGACGCAACAAACCTTGCACCGGCCAGGCGGCGCCGTCGCCGAACGCACAAATGGTGTGGCCCTCGATCTGCTTGGTCACGTCCCACAGCATGTCGACTTCTTTCTTCTGCGCGCGGCCTTCCGCCATGCGCATCAGCACGCGCCACATCCAGCCCATGCCCTCGCGGCACGGCGTGCACTGGCCGCAGCTCTCATGCTTGTAGAAGTAGGAGATGCGCGCCATCGCCCGGATGATGTCGGTCGACTTGTCCATGACGACCACGCCGGCGGTGCCGAGCGCGGACTTGTGCTTGGCGCAGCCGTCGAAATCCATCAGCAGGTCGTCGCAGCCGGTTTCGCCCGCCGGGATCAGCGGCATCGACGAACCGCCGGGAATGACCGCCAAGAGATTGTCCCAGCCGCCGCGCACGCCGCCGGCATGCTTCTCCAGCAATTCGCGCAGCGGAATACCCATCGTCTCTTCGACGTTGCAGGACTTGTTCACGTGGCCGGAGATGCAGAACAGCTTGGTGCCGGTGTTGTTGGGACGGCCGATGCCGGCGAACCAACTCGCGCCGCGCCGCATGATGTCCGGCACCACCGAGATCGACTCGACGTTCTGCACCGTGGTCGGGCAGCCATAGAGACCGACATTGGCCGGGAACGGCGGCTTCAGGCGCGGCTGGCCCTTCTTGCCTTCCAGGCTTTCGAGCAGCGCGGTCTCTTCGCCGCAGATATAGGCGCCGGCGCCGTGGTGCACGTAGAGGTCAAAGTCCCAGCCATGCACATTGTTCTTGCCGATCAGCTTGGCCTCGTAGGCCTCGTCGATCGCCGCCTGCAGACGTTCGCGCTCACGGATGAATTCGCCGCGCACATAGATGTAGCCGGCGTGGGCGCCCATGGCGCAGCCGGCGATCAGGCAGCCCTCGATCAGCAGGTGCGGATCATTGCGCATGATCTCGCGGTCCTTGCAGGTGCCGGGCTCGGATTCGTCGGCATTGACCACGAGATAATGCGGCCGTTCGCCGATCTGCTTCGGCATGAACGACCACTTGAGACCGGTCGGGAAGCCGGCACCGCCGCGGCCGCGCAGACCGGAGGCCTTCACCTCATTGACGATGGTTTCACGGCCCTTTTCCAGGATCGCCTTGGTGCCGTCCCAGGCGCCGCGCATGCGCGCGCCTTTCAGGCCGCTATCGTGGCGTCCGTAGAGGTTGCGGAAGATGCGATCCTTGTCAGCGAGCATTGCGTCTATTCCGTTGGGACCGTCAGGATCCCTTGTAGAGCGATGGATCGGTGAGCGTGGTCGCCCCGCCCACCGGCTCGGAGAGCTGGCGGTCGATCTGCGGACCGGGCTTGGGTGTCTTGCCGGCGGCGAATTCGTCGAGAATCTTCTCGAAGCTCTCCACCGTCAGGTCTTCGTAGTAATCGGAGCCGATCTGCACCATCGGCGCGTTCACGCAGGCGCCCAGGCATTCGACCTCAACCCAGGAGAATTTGCCGTCCTGGGTCACTTCCATCTGCTCGCCCATGCGCTTGCGGCAGACATGTTCGAGATCGTCGGCGCCGCGCAGCCGGCACGGCGTGGTGCCGCAGAGCTGCACATGCACTTTGCCGACCGGCGTCAGGTTGAACATGGTGTAGAAGGTCGCGATCTCGAGCGCGCGAATATGCGCGACACCGAGAAAATCGGCGACGTAGCGGATGGCGACTTCCGGCAACCAGCCGCCGGCCTGTTCCTGCGCGCGCCACAACAGCGGGATGATGGCGGAGCGCTGCCGGCCTTCCGGATATTTGGCGACCTGTTTCTTCGCCCATTCGAGATTGTCCTTGCTGAAGGAAAACTCCTTCGGCTGGACGTTAGGCGGCGCGAGGCGGCGGACACTCATCGGTCAACGTCTCCGAACACGATATCGAGCGAGCCGAGGACGGAGCAGCAGTCGGCCAGCATGTGGCCGCGGCTCAGGTAATCCATCCCGCTCATATGGGCGAAGCCCGGCGCGCGGATGTGGCACTTGTACGGCTTGTTGGTGCCGTCGCTGACCAGATAGACGCCGAATTCGCCCTTGGGCGCCTCGACCGCGGCGTAGACTTCGCCGGCCGGAACGTGGAAACCCTCGGTGTAGAGCTTAAAGTGGTGGATCAGCGCTTCCATCGACCGCTTCATGTCGGCGCGCCGCGGCGGCGACACCTTGGCGTCGGTCGATAGCACCGGCCCCTGCCCGTCCTTGGCGCGCAGCTTGGTGATGCACTGGCGCATGATGTGCACCGACTGGCGCATCTCCTCCATGCGGATCAGGTAGCGGTCGAAGCAGTCGCCGTTCTTGCCGATTGGAATGTCGAATTCCATCTCGGGATAGCACTCGTAAGGCTGCGCCTTGCGCAGATCCCAGACGGCGCCCGAGCCGCGCACCATCACGCCGGAGAAAGCCCGATTCCACGCTTCGTCCAGCGTGATCACGCCGATGTCGACCAGGCGCTGCTTGAAGATGCGGTTGGGCGTGAGCAGCCCGTCGAGGTCCTTCACCGTCTGCAGGAACGGATCGCAGAATTTCTCGATGTCGTCGATCAGCTCCGGCGGCAGATCCTGGTGCACGCCGCCGGGACGGAAATAGTTGGCGTGCATGCGGGCGCCGCAGGCGCGCTCGTAGAACGCCATCATCTTTTCGCGTTCTTCGAAGCCCCACAGCGGCGGGGTGAGCGCGCCGACGTCGAGCGCGTGCGTGGTGATGTTGAGCAGGTGCGACAGCAGCCGGCCGATCTCGCTGTAGAGCACGCGGATCAACTGGCCGCGCCGCGGCACCTCGATGCCGAGCAGCTTCTCGACCGCCAGGCAGAAGGCGTGCTCCTGGTTCATCGGCGCGACGTAGTCGAGCCGGTCGAAATAGGGCACCGCCTGCAGATAGGTCTTGTACTCGATCAGCTTCTCGGTGCCGCGATGCAGAAGCCCGACATGAGGATCGCAGCGCGCGACGATTTCGCCGTCGAGTTCCAGCACCATGCGCAGCACGCCGTGCGCGGCCGGATGCTGCGGGCCGAAATTGATGGTGAAGTTACGGAGCGAAGACGTTTCAGCCATTACGACCCCTTGCCGTCAGTCTTCGCCTTCTCATCGCCCGGCAGCACGTAGTCGGTGCCTTCCCAGGGCGAGAGGAAGTCGAAGGTGCGGAATTCCTGCGTCAGCGCGACCTTGTCGTAGACCACCCGCTTCTGCTCGTCGTCCCAGCGCACCTCGACATAGCCGGTGAGCGGGAAGTCCTTGCGCAGCGGATGCCCCTCGAAGCCGTAATCGGTGAGGATGCGCCGCAGATCGGGATGACCGGTGAACAGCACGCCGTAGAGGTCGTAGGTCTCGCGCTCGTACCAGTCGGCGCCGTGATAGACGTCGATCAGCGACGGCACCGGCGTCATCTCGTCGGTCCGAACCTTGACGCGGATGCGCGTGTTCAGCCGCGGCGACAGCAGATGATAGACGACATCGAAGCGCTGCTCGCGCTCCGGCCAGTCGACCGCGGTGACATCGATGATGTTTGAGAACTGACACACCGTCTCGTCGCGCAGATAGGTCGCGACTTTGACGATGTCGGCCGCCTTCGCATATACGTTCAGCTCGCCATAGGCGATCTCGGTGCCCGTCACCGATCCGGGCAGCGCGGCCGCAATGGTCTGGCCCAGCTTTTCCAGCCGTTCGATATCCATGCCCACCCCGCTCAGCGCTCGATCGTGCCCGTGCGCCTGATTTTCTTCTGCAACAACATCACGCCATAGAGCAGCGCCTCGGCCGTCGGCGGACAGCCGGGCACGTAGACGTCGACCGGCACGACCCGGTCGCAGCCGCGCACCACCGAATAGGAATAGTGATAGTAACCGCCGCCGTTGGCGCAGGACCCCATCGAGATCACGTATCGCGGCTCCGGCATCTGGTCGTAGACCTTGCGCATGGCCGGCGCCATCTTGTTGGTCAGCGTGCCGGCCACGATCATGACGTCGGACTGGCGCGGCGACGCGCGCGGGGCAAAGCCGAATCGCTCGCAGTCGTAGCGCGCCATCGCCATCTGCATCATCTCGACCGCGCAGCAGGCGAGCCCGAAGGTCATCCACATCAGCGAGCCGGTGCGCGCCCAGGTGATCAGATCGTCATAGGCGGCGACCAGGAAGCCCTTGTCGGCGAGCTCGTTGTTGACCTCGACGAAGAACGAATCATCCGCGCCGATCGGCTTGCCGGTGCGCGGATCGAGAACACCTTTGGGTGCAGGTGAAACCAGCGTCATGAGGTCCTCAGTCCCATTCGAGCGCCCCTTTCCTCCACTCATAGATGAACCCGATGGTGAGCACGCCCAGGAACACCATCATGGCCCAGAAACCGAACAGGCCGACTTGATGGAACGTGATCGCCCAGGGGAACAGGAAGCTGACCTCGAGGTCGAAGATGATGAAGAGAATCGCGACGAGGTAGAAGCGCACGTCGAATTTCATGCGCGCGTCGTCGAAAGCGTTGAATCCGCACTCGTAGGCGGACAGTTTTTCCGGATCGGGCTGTTTGAAAGCCAGCAGAAACGGCACCACCAGCAGCGCCAAGCCAATGACCAAGGCAATTGCAATGAAGATGACCAGCGGCAGATAGTCAGTCAGCAAAGCGCCCATGGTGACCTCACGCGTGTGTGCCCCGACCGACCGCACATACACCGATTCCCGACAGCCCCCGCAGTCGCAACCGGCGCGCAGCCCCCGCGCAAAAAAGCTCCCGCCTCAGTGGAACAGAGCCGAGAACATTAAGTGGCAGAGGCTTAGCGCAGCGCACAAAGGGGTGCAAGACGCCCGGCGGGCGCAATCCACCAGCATGCCTGCCCCGCACTTTCCGCGCGTCGGAATTGACCAAAAGCAAGCCTCCGACGATAGTCGGCGGCGGTGGCGGACAACATTGAACCCTCGGGAGAGAAACAAAAATGTTTGAATTTCGTTCAATTGCCGTGGCTGCCGCCGCGGCGTTTCTGCTTGGGCTGGCACCGACAGCGCGGGCTGCTGATTATCCAACCCGCACAGTCAAGATTATTGCACCTTTTGGCGCCGGCGGCCCCGCCGACATCTATACCCGCGTGATCGCGCGGGAGCTTGAAAATGCGCTGCATGAGCCCTTCGTGGTCGAAAATCGGCCGGGCGCCGGTACCACCATCGGAACCGAGGTGGCCGCCCGGGCAACGCCCGACGGCTATACGCTGCTCGTGGTCTCAGGAACGCAGACCGTCAACGACACGCTCTACACCAAAAAGTCGTATCACCTCATGCATGATCTCGTTGCGATCTCCCCGATCGTCGACAGCGACTTGGTCCTGGTGGTCAATCCGAAAGTTCCGGCGAACAACCTCAAGGAACTCCTCGCCCTGGCGAAGGCCAAGCCCGGCGTGCTCAATTTCGGCTCGTCCGGTCCCGGCTCGAACTATCACATGGCCGCCGAACTGCTAAAGAACCTCACCGGAATCAATATCGTGCATGTCCCCTACCGAGGCTCGGGCGGCATGCGCACCGATATCCTGAGTGGACAGATTCAAATGCTGTTCGACAGCGTGCCGACCATGGCGCCGTGGATCAAAGCGGGCAAAGTGCGCGCGATCGGCACCAGCGGTCTCAAGCGCTCGCCGATTCTGCCGGATGTGCCCACCATAGCGGAGGCTGGCGTGCCGGGATTTCAGGCCACCTTGTGGGTCGGCTTGATGGCGCCGAAGGGCACGCCGCAGCCGATCCTCGCCAAACTCAACAGCGAGATCACCAAGATCCTCGCGCGCCCCGATATCAAGGCGTCCTGGGAGAAGCAGGGCGCGATGCCCTTCGCGATGAGCCAACCCGAATTTGAAACCTTCCTGCAGGCGCAGGTCGACAAATGGGCCAAGGTCATCAAGGAAAACCACATCGCGCTGATCCATTGAGGTCGATGGTTCGCCGACTTTCACAATACAAAAATAGGTGAGTAATGAACGACATGAGCAAGCCCACCGCCGCCGTGATCAAGGGCGAGGAGCACTGGACCACCAAGGACGGCGAGGTGAAGCTGTTCATGTGGGAGAAATATGCCGGCGATCCCGCCAAGACCGCCGGCACCGTCCTGTTCGTGCACGGGTCCTCCATGGCTTCGCAGCCGACCTTCGACCTGCAGGTGCCGGGGCGTCCGGATTCATCGGTGATGGATTGGTTCGCCGCGCGCGGCTACGACTGCTGGTGCGTCGACATGGAGGGTTACGGCCGCTCCACCAAGGACCGCGACAACAACGCGCCGATCTCCTTTGGCGCCGACGACTGCTACGCGGCGGCGCTCTATATCGAGAAGCTGCGCGGCAAGCGCCCGCTCCTAGTCTACGGCATCTCCTCGGGCGCATTGCGCGCGGCGCTGTTCGCGCAGCGTCATCCGGACATGGTGGCGCGGCTCGCGCTCGACGCCATGGTGTGGACCGGCGAAGGCTCGCCCACCCTCGCCGACCGTCGCAAGAAGCTGCCCGAGTTCATCTCCAAGAACCGCCGGCCGATCGACCGCGCCTTCGTGCATTCGATCTTCAACCGCGACCATCCCGGCACGGCCGATGACAAGGTGATCGAGGCTTTCGCCGACCAGATCCTCAAGCTCGACGATTCAGTGCCGACCGGCACCTATGTCGACATGTGCTCGAAGCTGCCGGTGGTCGATCCGCAGAAGATCACGGTGCCGACCATCGTCATGCGCGGACAGTGGGACGGCATCGCCTCGTTCGAGGACCTCACCAAGTTCTTCGAGAAGCTGCCCAACCCGGACAAGCAGTTCACGGTCATGCCGGGCATCTCGCATGCGAGCTTCCAGCAGAAGAACTACATGCTGGTCTATCACATCCTCTATAGCTTCTTCACGCAACCGGCGCCGATCTATCGCGGCCACTAAGGCTTGTTGTGAAGCGCAGCGATCGTCATGGCCGGGCATGTCCCGGCCATTTCGTTTGAGGGGGCTTGGTTTGAGAAGGCTTGGTTTGTGGAGCCTTCGGAGCACCAGCGAAAGCGGAACGTCCGACACAGGATCGGGCATCGCAACCGCTAGGCGCCCAGCTTGTCCGCCAAGTCAGCGAGGTCCTTCCCCGCCACGTCCACCTTTACGGCCGGCATCGGTTCGCCCTTGCCCGGCCCGCGCTCGTTCGGCCGCGCGACGTGGCCGGTGCGCAGGCCGCATTGCGCGGCGGCCGCGAGATCGCGCGAATGCGCCGCCACCATCATGCATTGCGACGGCTTGAGATCGAACGCCTCGCAGGCTGCGAGATAGACGCGCGGCATTGGCTTGTAGTCGCCGGCGATCTCGGC
>JAKAMD010000131.1 GCA_021823875.1 Pseudomonadota bacterium
GTGCGATTATCTTTTGCATGTTGTGTATCTTGGTTCAGTTTAGCGCGTGTTGCATCAGCAATTTTTTTAGCGGCGCGATCCGGTCAGTCGCGGCAAGCCCCGCATTGCGCAAGAAGCGCAGCAGCGCAAAGGCGAAGAGGGCGTTGACGATGCCCAGGTAGATGGCAGGCTCGACGATCTGCCGAATGTCCCATCTTTGGGGTCGTGCCACTTGACGGGGGGAAACGCGGTCGGTGGCAATGGCGAGCATTGGCAGATCGGGCAGAATACTCAGGAGTAGCACCTGGGCCGGCAAGAGGGGCAGGAAGTCTAGCAGCAAGGAGGCCACGGCTACGATGAGTACGTTGGCGAAGTTACTTACCATCGTATAAAGCAGATAGCGATTGAGGTTGATGAAGATGCGTCGACCCTCTCTCAGTCCATCCACGATCACCCCCAGCTCGTTTTCAAGAAGGATCAGATCGCTGGCGTCCTTGGCCACGCCCAGCGTGCCGCGAAAATCGAGATCGCCCTCGGCCGACACCTGACCGGATGTCAGGGGCACCTCGATCGCGGTGGCGACCGATTTCAGCGTGACACCGGCGCAGGCGACCAGCGCCTCCAGCAGCATATCGCCGGAGCAGAGTTCGAGTCCGGAGCCGCCGGTGGCCGGGTGCAAGCCAGCAGCAGAAAGCGCGCGGCCAGTTTCGAGCTTGCAGGCGATATTGCCGTCGTCGAGCGTGCCCTTCGCCCGCAAGGTGACCACTGCGGCGACGGGATCGTCCTTGTAGCGTTGCTTGATCGGCGCCTGCAGCGCGCGCAATTCATCGGCGTCCATTCCTCACTCCGTTTCGTGATTGGCGGGCGCCGCCCAGCGACGCGCCCGAAACTTGATCAACACCGCCGGTCTAAGCGAATTCCGCGTGGGTGGTCGCCGATTTTGGGCCGTTGGCGCGATCATGATCGCCGTGCCCGCCGCGTTCACGCCGGCGTCAGCACGCGGCGCCCGATCACCTTGCCGGCCTTGAGGTCTTTGATGATGTCCTGAGCCTGTTCCAGCCGCACGGTCTTGGTCGGGATCAGCGGCAGCGGCTTGTTGCGCACCAACTTCACCAACTCTTCAAGTTCCGCCAGGCTGCCGGTGTAGGAACCCTGGATGGTCATGGCGCGGATCGGGATCAGCGGCAGCGATATCGTGATCTGCCCGCCGAAGAGGCCGACCACGATCAGCTTGCCGCCCTTCACCAAGCCGTCGACGCCGAGTTGCGTGGTCTGCTCGTTGCCGACGAAATCGATCGCCGCCCAGACGCCGCCGCCGGCCGCCTTCTTGAGTTGTGCCAGCGCGTCCGGTGCATTGGGATCGATCGCGGCGAGGGCGCCCAGCTTCTTGGCGGCGGCGCGCTTTTCCGGATCGATGTCGACCGCGATGGTGCCTTTGCCTTTCATCGCCTTGACGATGGCGATGGCCATGAGGCCGAGACCGCCGGCGCCGATCACCACCACCGGCTCGCTCTTGACCAGGTTACCGAGCTTCTTGAGCGCGCTGAAGGCAGTCAGCCCGGAGCAGGCGAGCGGCGCCGCCTCCAAGGGCTCCATCTTGCCAAGCGGCAACAGATAGCGCGGATGCGGCACCATTAGATGGCTGGCATAGCCGCCGTCGCGATAGACGCCGAGGAAGCGCGGCGACATGCACAGTTGTTCCTCGCCGCGCTTACAGACCTTGCAGGTGCCGCAGCCGATCCAGGGGTAGACCAGCCGCTTGTCGCCGACCTTGACGCCGCGGGCGCGCGGTCCGACCGCCACCACCTCGCCGACGTTCTCGTGGCCCATGGTGAGTGGCAGATTCACCCCACGCTCCTGCAGCCGCAGGATCTTGCCGCCGCCCATGTCGTAGAAACCTTCCCAGATATGCAGGTCGCTGTGGCAGACCCCCGCCGCCAGCACCTTGAGCAGCACCTCGCTGCCGGTGGGCTTGGGATCGACGCGCTCGGCGAATTGCATGGGCTCGCCGCAGCGGCATACCTGGAAACTGCGCATTGAACGTTCTCCCTGACTACTTGTCGGCCGGCAGCGAACCACAGTCCGCAGGCCGCGTCACCAACGGGTGGCCGGCAAGCCTGGTACACCCACCCCCTTCGCAACCGCAAAAAACTGCCCAAAAATTAGTCGCGCGGCCTGTAAACCTCATTCTGCCTCAATATCTTTCGTTTCGGGCGGTGACTTCCCCCGCCCGCTCCGCTATCCCCTGTGCCCCATGGCTTCGCTTGCCCTAGACACCGCTTCGCGCGCCGCATCCGAGCACCCCTACCGGGGCTCATCCGAATTGATCGATTGGTCTGCGCTCGGCGCCGAGATCGAGAACCTGGCGGCCGGGCATACCGGCGACGAGCGCGAGTTGCGCAGCGCGCTGGCCCAGCGGCTGAAGGCCGCGCTCAATGAAGGGCGCGCCAAGGCCGAGCAGATGCTGCTCGAGGACCGGCACGGCCGCCGCTGCGCCGAGCGGCTGTGCCACATGGAAGACCAGGTCATCAACCTGCTCTACGAGTTCGCGCGCGAGCATCTCTATCCCTCGCAGAACCCGTCCGAGGCCGAGCGCATGACGGTGATCGCCACCGGCGGCTACGGCCGCGGGCTGCAGGCGCCTGGCTCAGACATCGATCTGTTGTTCCTGTTGCCCTACAAGCAGACCGCCTGGGGCGAGTCGATCGCGGAGGCGATCCTCTATTGCCTGTGGGACATGGGCCTGAAGGTCGGCCACGCCACCCGCTCGGTCGACGAATGCATCCGTCAGGCGAAGGCCGACATCACCATCCGCACCGCCATCCTGGAGGCGCGCTATCTGTTCGGCGAACGCGCGCTGTTCGACGAGTTGCAGACGCGCTTCGACAACGAAGTGGTGCGCAACACGGCGGCGGAATTCGTGGCCGCCAAGCTCGCCGAGCGCGAGGAGCGCCATCGCCGCGCCGGTCAGTCGCGCTATCTGGTCGAGCCCAATGTCAAGGACGGCAAGGGCGGCTTGCGCGATCTCCATACCTTGTTCTGGATCGCCAAGTACGTCTATCGCGTGCGCGAGGCGAGCGAACTGGTCGAGCGCGGCGTGTTCGACAAGCAGGAATACGCGCTGTTCCGGCGCTGCGAGGATTTCCTCTGGTCGGTGCGTTGCCACATGCATTTCCTGGCCGGGCGGGCCGAGGAGCGGCTGTCGTTCGACATCCAGCGCGAGATCGCGGTGCGGCTCGGCTACAACGAGCGCCAGGGCTTGCAGGATGTCGAGCGCTTCATGAAGCACTACTTCCTGATTGCCAAGGACGTCGGCGATCTCACCGCCATCCTGTGCTCCGATCTCGAGGAAAGCCACGCCAAGAGCGAGCCGGTGCTGAGCCGCGTGATGGCGCGCTTCCGCCCTGTCAAACGCCGGCACCTCGCCGAGAGCGACGACTTCCTGGTCGACAACAACCGCATCCATCTCGCCAACGCCAACGTCTTCAAGCGCGATCCGGTCAACCTGATCCGCATCTTCCAGCTCGCGCAGAAGCACAACCTGGCGTTCCATCCCGACGCCATGCGGGCGATGACGCGCTCGCTCAAGCTGATCGACGCCGATCTGCGAGAGAACGAGGAAGCCAACAAGCTGTTCCTCGACATCCTCACCTCGCAGAACGACCCGGAGACAGTGCTGCGGCGGATGAACGAGGCCGGGGTGCTCGGCAAGTTCGTGCCGGCGTTCGGCAGAATTGTCTCGATGATGCAGTTCAACATGTACCACCACTACACGGTGGACGAACATCTGTTGCGCTGCATCGGCATCCTGCGTGAGATCGAGCGCGGCACCAATGCGGACATGCCGTTGGCCAACGATCTGATCCACAAGATCGCGCCGGCGCACCGCAAGGTGATCTACGTCACGATTTTCCTGCACGACATCGCCAAGGGTCGGATCGAAGATCATTCGATTGCCGGCGCGCGCGTGGCGCGGCGATTTTGTCCGCGCCTTGGTTTCTCCGCCGGCGAAACCGAGCTCACCGCTTGGCTGATCGAGCAGCACCTGGTGATGTCGAGCGTGGCGCAGTCGCGCGATCTCTCCGACCGCAAGACGATCGAGAATTTCGCCGCCGTGGTGCAGGACGCGGAAAGGCTCAAGCTGCTCGCGATTCTGACCACCGCCGACATCAAGGGTGTCGGTCCCGGCGTGTGGAACGGCTGGAAGGCGCAGCTCCTGCGCACGCTCTATTACGAGACCGAGACGGCGGTGACCGGCGGATTCTCCGAGGTCAACCGCGCCCAGCGCGTCGCCATGGCGCAGGCCGAGTTCCGCGAGGCGATGAAAGACTGGCCGCCGGAACAGCTCGACGCTTATATCGCCAAGCTCTATCCGGCCTATTGGCTTAAGGTCGATCTGCCGCACAAGGTCGCGCATGCCCGTTTCGTGGCGGCAGCCGATGAGGCCGGCAAGACGCTCTCCACCACCGTCGGCTTCGACGCCGACCGGGCAGCGACCGAGCTCATCGTGCTCTGCCCCGATCATCCCTGGCTGTTGTCGATCATCGCCGGCGCTTGCGCCATGGCCGGCGCCAACATCGTTGACGCGCAGATCCATACCACCACCGACGGCCGCGCGCTCGACACCATATCGCTCAACCGCGAATTCGACCGCCGGGAGGACGAGGAGCGGCGCGCGAGCCGCATCGCCGAGACCATCGAGAAAGCGCTACGCGGCGAAATGCGGCTGCCTGACGTGGTCACCAAGCGCGCCCCGCCCAAGGGCCGCATCAAGGCCTTCGCGCTGGAGCCGACGGTCACCATCAACAACCAGTGGTCTCACCGCTTTACCATGGTCGAAGTGACCGGCCTCGATCGCACCGGCCTGCTTTACGAATTGACGGCAACGCTGTCCAAGCTCAACCTCAATATTGCGTCCGCCCACGTCGCCACTTTCGGGGAGCGGGTGGTCGACGTGTTCTACGTCACCGATCTGTTGGGTGCACAGATCACTTCGCCGACGCGCCAGGCGGCGATCAAGCGCGCGCTAATCTCGCTGTTTGCCAAGGAAGGCGAGGCAAAGCACGCCAAGAGCGCGACCGCGGACGCGACCGGCAAGTAGCACCGCTGGAACTTCACTCTGTCGCTTCGAGCGCGCGTCGCAGGCGACGGATGACGACACCGCGGGCGCGGTCGTCGGCGGCAGCCTCCACCGCCTCGTTGATGTCGAGTATCAGCTTCGACATGTCGTTGTGCCAGTCGAGATTGACCACCGCCTCTGGCGCCAGCCGGCGGCGGCGGGTGCCGTCGATCGGCGTGGGTGCTGCCGTGGTGAGCTCGTAGACATCGTCTAACAGCGGCTCGAAGATTTTTGCCGCCGGCACCGTGCGCTCGGCGATCCGCTCGGTGAGTCCCGCGAGACCGCGCTCTTCACCGTGCACCAGGAAGACACCACGCGTGATCGGCCGGCGCGAAGCGATCCAGCGCGCCAGTTCCGGACCGTCGGCATGGCCGGAATATTCGTCGAGCCGGCGGATGCGGGCTGCCACCTTGATCTCTTCGCCTTGGATACGCACCGCCTTGGCGCCTTCGACCAGGAAGCGGCCGAGCGTGCCCTGCGCCTGAAAGCCGACCAGCAGCACGGTGGCTTTGCGCTGCCAGAGCCAGCGCTTGAGATGATGGCGAATACGGCCGGCATCGCACATGCCGCTCGCCGCAATAATAATATGGAATCCCTCGAGCTTGGCGATCGCCTTGCTCTCTTCCACTGACTCGGTGCAGCGTAGATGCGGCGAGCTCAACAACCGTTCGATGTTGACGTCGGATTCCAAGCTCTCCGTGTGCTCGCGGAACACCTCGGTGGCGTGAATGGCGAGCGGCGAATCGAGAAAGATCGGCCCCGCCGGGATATCGCCGCGTTGCATCAGATCGACTAGGTCGACGATTAGTTCCTGCGTGCGTTCGACCGCAAAGGACGGGATCAACAGCGCGCCGCCGGCAGCGTGCGCGTCGCGCACTTCCTTCGCCAAGACTTCGCGCCGCGACTCGCGCGTCACCGGTGGGCGATCCTCGTCGCCATAGGTCGATTCGGTCAGCACGTAATCGAGTCCGGTCGGTGCTTCCGGATCGGGCTCGAGCAGCTTGGCGTCCGGCCCGATATCGCCGGAAGCGAGCACGCGCAGCGGCTTGCCTTCCTTGCCTTGGCCGGCGAACTCGATCTCGATCGACGCCGAGCCCAGCAGGTGGCCGGCGTTCCAATAGCGCGCGCGCACGCCGGGCATCGCCTCGAACCAGTTCTCGTATTCGACTCGGCGGAAAGCATCGAGCGAGGCAATGGCATCGCGTTGCGTATAGATCGGCGTCACCGGAGGGCGGCCGCGTGCGGCATTGCGCCGATTGAGCTGGCTGACTTCCGATTCCTGGATGCCGCCGGAGTCGGGCAGCATGAAGGAGCACAGGTCGATGGTGCCCTGGGTCGCGAACACCGGTCCACGGAAGCCGCCGCGCACCAGCTTGGGGATCAGGCCGCTGTGATCGATATGCGCATGTGTCAGCAGCACCGCGTGGATGTCTTCCGGATGGAATGGGAAGACACTGTAATTCAATTCCTTCAGCGTCTTCGGACCTTGGAACATGCCGCAATCGACCAGTATGCGGCCGGCCGGCGTTTCGAACAGATGGCAAGAACCGGTCACCGTGCGGGCGGCGCCGCAGAACCGCAGGGTCACGCTCATGCGCCGACCTCCTTGCGCAGCGCCTCGGCCAGAACACGGTCAAGCGCGATGGCATTTGTGGGATGCGGCACGCTGTCGCTCGATTTGACCGAGCGGATGCCGGCTTCGAACAGCGTGCGCGTGAATTCCGGGGCGAACAGCGCGTGGGTGATGACCGCATCGACGGTTGCCGCGCCGGCAGCGTGCAGCACCTTGGCCGCGGTCATCAGCGTGCCGCCGGAGGAGACGATGTCATCAACCAAAAGCGCCGGGCGGCCGGCGAACAGGGATGAATCGGGAAATTCGACGACGACCGAGCGATCGCTGCGTCGGATCTTGTGCGCCACCGCGTGGTCGAGGCCGAGGCGGCCAGCGAGATCGGCGACCCAGCCTTCCGATTCAGCGTCGGGTCCCACCAGCACGGTCTTGGGATCGCAGGCGCTCGCGCGCAATGTCTCCGCAATTGCCGGCATGGCCGAGAGATTGTCGGCCTCGCGGCCGGGGAAGACGGCGTGAATATCCTTAGTGCGGTGCAGATGGGCGTCGACCGTGACGATGCGGTCGAAGCCGCCGGCCAAGAGTGGCCCGACCACTTTCTGGCTCATCGCCTCGCCGGTGTGAAAGGCCGTGTCCTGCCGCATGTAGCAGAGATAGGGCGCGACCAGCACCAGCCGCTTGGCGCCCATGCGCCGCAGCGCCTCGGCGGCGAATAAGAGCGCTAGCAGCTTGTCGTTGGGATGATCGAGCGAGGCAAAGACAATGGTGGTCGCGGCCGGCGGCGCGACGGTGACGCGTAGTTCCTCGTCGGGAAAACGATGCAGCGCGATTTCATCGAGCGGTAGGCCGAGCCGCGTCGCCAGCCGCTGCGCCGTGGCGGCCGAGGACGGCAGGCATTGCAGGGCGGCTGTCATCGATTGGTCCCGCCGTTATTGGCGCGGGTGCCGATACCGTAGCCGGTATCTGCCTTGGCGTCGGCGCGTGCCAGATCGAATTGCGATTGATCATAGGCAAAGATGCGATAGAGCGGCTCCCCCTGCGCGACCCGGTCGCCCACCTTCTTAAACACTTTGATTCCGGCACCCTTGTCGATCGGCGCGCCGGCGGTGCGCGCCAACCGGGCGACCCGCAGGCAATCGATCGCCTCGACAACGCCGTCGCGCTCGGCCGGCACATCGGCGGTGAGCGGCCCGAGCTCGTCGCGGCAGTCGGAAGGCCCCTGCGCCTCGATGATCTTGCGCATCTGTCTGAACGCGGCGCCGCTGTCGAGCAGTTCCTTGGCGCGGGCATAACCGGCGCCGCCGCGCAACTCCGGATCGAATTCCAAGAGATGGGCGGCGAGCCGCAGCGACTTTTCGCGCAGGTCGGTGGGCGCGTCCGGCTCGTTGCCGAGCACCGCCATCACGTCGCGCGCTTCCAGCACCGGGCCGATGCCGTTGCCGATCGGCTGGCGGCCGTCGCTGGTCACCACCTCGACCGTAATGCCGAAATGGTCGCCCACGAATTCGAACAGTTTGCGCAGCCGCATTGCCTCCATCGCGGTCGCCACTTTGGCCGCCGGCCCGACCGGGATGTCTATCAACAGGTGGGTCGAGCCGGCCGCCAGCTTCTTCGACATGATCGAAGCCACCATCTGCTCGCGCGTATCGATCGACAGGGGCCGCTCGACCGAGATCAGAATGTCGTCGGCCGGCGACAAGTTGACGTGGCCGCCCCAAACCAGGCAGCCATGGCAGCCGTTCACCACCTCGCGCATCTCCTCGACGCCGAGATCGACGCGCGCCAGCACCTCCATGGTGTCGGCAGTGCCAGCCGGCGAGGTGATGGCACGCGAGGAGGTCTTCGGAATGGTCAGCCCGTGCGCGGCAACGATCGGCACTACGATCATGGACGTGCGGTTACCGGGAATGCCGCCGATGCAATGCTTGTCGACCACGATCGGCCGGTCCCATTTGAGCTGGGTCCCGGCTTCCGCCATGGCGCGCGACAGCGCTAGCAATTCGCTGCTGGTCATGAAGCTCGCCGAGCTGATGAGGAAGGCGGCGATCTCCATGTCGGAATAACGGTAATGCGCGATGTCCTCGACGATGCCGGCGAGCTGGGCGTCGCCCCGCGGGTGCCGTTGAATCT
>JAKAMD010000132.1 GCA_021823875.1 Pseudomonadota bacterium
CGTGACGCGCACGATCTTTTCCAGTTCGCCCATCAATTCGGTGCGGTTCTGCAGGCGGCCGGCGGTATCGACCAGCACCACATCCACGCCCTGTGCCTTGGCGACGGTGATGGCATCGAAGGCAAGCCCGGCCGCATCGGCGCCCGGCTCGCGCGCCATCACGCTCGCGCCGGTGCGTTCGGCCCAGATCTTGAGCTGGTCGATGGCGGCAGCGCGGAAAGTGTCGCCGGCCACCAGCATCACCGACTTGCCCTCGCTGCGGAAGCGCGCGGCGAGCTTGCCGATGGTGGTGGTCTTGCCCGAGCCGTTGACACCGGCGACCAGAATGACGAAGGGCTTGGCGTTGACCTCGAGCGGCTTGGCGACCGGCGCCATCACTTTCTCGATCTCGGCCGCGAGCAGGTTCTGCAGCTCCTCGGGCGCGATGCCCTTCTCGTAGCGGCTCTGGCCCAGCGTCTCGACGATGCGTTCGGCCAGCTCGGGCCCGAGGTCGGCGCGGATCAATTCATGTTCCAGGTCTTCCAGCGTCTCGGCGTCGAGCTTGCGCTTGCTGACCAGGCCGGAAATGGCGGAGCCGAGGGAGGCGGAGGTGCGTTTCAGGCCCCCGCTCAGGCGCTTCCACCAGCTCTGTTTCTGTGTGCTGTCGTTCATGCTGGCGCCGTGATACCCGTTTCGGCGTCATTTGGTAACTGAATATGACAGCGGAAGAGATGCACTCTTTCTGTCATTCCGGGACGCGAGCGCAGCGAGCGGACCCGGAATCCATACGCCGCATCGCCGGGATTATGGATTCCGGGTTCGCGGCCTTCAGCCGCGCCCCGGAATGACGAGAAGGTGATGACCCCAGAAGAGATGCTGGCCCGCCTGCTCTACCGCGACGGGCTGGTGCTGGTGATCGACAAGCCGGCCGGCTTCGCGGTGCATCGCGGCCCTAAGGGTGGCGAAGCGCTGGAGGACTATTTTGATGCGCTGCGCTTCGGCCTGCCGCGCGCGCCGGCGCTCGCCCACCGGCTCGACCGCGACACTTCCGGGTGCCTGGTGCTCGGCCGCCACCGGAAGGCGCTGGCGCTGCTCGGCAAGCTGTTCAAACAGGGCAAGGTCGGCAAGACCTACTGGGCGGTGGTGGAAGGCGGCCCTGAGGCGGACGAGGGCCGCATCGAGATCGCCCTGTCGAAGCGCGACGAGAGCCGCGGCTGGTGGATGAAGGCCGACCCGCACGGCCTGCCCTCGGTGACGACCTGGAAGGTGATGGGGCGCGGCGGCGGCCGCAGCTGGCTCGCGCTCGAGCCGCTCACCGGCCGCACCCATCAATTGCGCGTGCATTGCGCCGAGATGGGCTTCCCGATCGTCGGAGACGCCATCTACGGTCAGGCCGCGCGCCAAGGCGGGCCGCCGCTGCATCTGCATGCGCGTGAAGTCACCGTGCCTATCTCCAAGAACAAGCCGCCGGTGTCCGTCACCGCGCCGGTGCCGGAGCATATGCGCGAATTGCTCACGGCGTGCGGATGGAAAGAGTCAGGCCGCGAGTAACTGCCGGCCATCATGCGCGGCGATCTCCAGATCGACGATCACGCCCGGCTCTACGGCTGCGTTGAGCCGGACGGCCACGAACTGCTCCGTGCGACCGAGCGCGTCGGATTCGGTCAGCACGCGGCGGCGCGCACCCACTTCGCCGTCGAGATGACGCGCCAACGCCGTTTCGCCCTTCTCGCGCAGGCTGCGCGCGCGCTCCTTGATGAGCGCGCGGTCGAGCTGCGGCATGCGCGCAGCCGGCGTGCCGGGCCGCGGCGAGAATGGAAACACGTGCAATTGCGTCAGCCCGCATTCGTCGACCAGATCAAGCGAGCGCCCGAACATATCCTCGGTTTCGGTCGGAAAGCCGGCGATGATGTCGGCGCCGAAGGCCACATCGGGGCGCAGGCGGCGCACTTGTGCGCAGAAATCGATGGCATCAGCCCGCGAGTGCCGCCGCTTCATGCGCTTGAGGATGAGATCGTCGCCGGCCTGCAAGGACAGATGCAGATGCGGCATCAGGCGCGGCTCGTCGGCGAGCGCATCGAGCAGATCGCAGTCGGCCTCGACCGAGTCGATCGATGACAGGCGCAAGCGCGCGAGCTCCGGCACCTCACGCAGGATGCGCTTGACCAGCGCGCCCAGCCGCATGTCGCCGCTGGCATAACTCGTAATGTCCACGCCAGTGAGCACCACTTCACGATAGCCGTTGCCGGTAAGCCGGCGCACTTGCGCCACCACGTCGGTGGGCGCGAGCGAACGCGAATTGCCGCGGCCAAACGGGATGATGCAAAAGGTGCAGCGATGGTCGCAGCCGTTCTGCACCTGCACGAAGGCGCGGGTGCGGCCGTCGATGGCGTCGATCGCCGGCCGCCGCATCTCTTTCACCGCCATGATGTCGGTGACGGCGATCTTCTCGTGCGTCCGCCAGCCGCGCGCCTCGAGCTTTTCCTCATTGCCGATGACGCGCTCGACCTCGGGCATGTCGGCGAAGCGCGCGCTTTCCGTCTGCGCCGCGCAGCCGGTGACGACGATGCGTGCGTCCGGGCGTTCGCGCTTGATGCGGCGGATCGACTGGCGCGCTTGGCGCACCGCTTCCGCCGTCACCGCGCAGGTGTTCACCACCACGGCGTCGTCGACGCCGGCGGCGGCCGCCTCGCGCTTGATCACTTCCGACTCAAACGTATTCAGCCGGCAGCCGAAGGTGACGACGTCGATACTCACGGCGTGGCCGCCTTCTCGAATAGCGCCGGATCGAACTTGCCCTCGAATTCGAACTCGACCGGTCCCGTCATCAACACGTGGTCGTCGCTCTCCCGCCATTCGATGGTGAGCTCGCCGCCCGGCAGGGTCACGCGCACCTTGCGGTTCGCCCGCTTGAGCCGCGCGGCGGCGACCACGGTGGCACATGCCGCCGAGCCGCAGGCCTTAGTCAATCCGGCACCGCGCTCCCAGGTGCGGATGACGATGTGTTCGCGATCGACGATGTGCGCCAGCGTGATATTGGCGCGCTCGGGAAAGATCGGATGGTTCTCCAGCATCGGCCCGAACCGTTCGAGATCATAGGCGTGGACGTCGTCCACCCAGAAGATCGCGTGCGGATTGCCCATGCTCACCACCGACGGCGAATGCAGCACCGGCTTGTCGATCGGCCCGATCTGCAATTCGATGGCGCGGGTGTCGCGGAATTCTTCCGCCAGTGGAATCTCGTTCCAGGCGAAACGCGGTCGGCCCATGTCGACGGTGAACAGGCCGCCTTCGCTCTTCCAGCAATTGAGCAGGCCGCTGGTGGTTTCGAAAGCGAGCGCGTCCTTGCCGGTTTGCCCGGCGACGATCGAGGCCACGCAGCGCATGCCATTGCCGCAGGCGCCGGCTTCCGAGCCGTCATTGTTGTAGATGCGGATGAAGGCGTCGGTGCCGGGAGTGCGCGGCGGATAGAGCGCCATCAATTGATCGTAGGGTGCGCCGTCCGGCGAGGCTGCGGCGCGCGCCTCCTCGGGCGCAATCTTGCCCGCGCCGGCACGCAGATCGACCACGACGATCTCATTGCCGGCTCCGTTCATCTTCACAAAGGGTTGGTTGGCGAGCGTGGCCATGTGTCCGTTTCGCAGGTTACCTCGGTTTCGTCCGTTTTATATGGCGAATAGACGGCAATTGGCCAGGGGTCGTGCTAGGCTTGCAAAACGTTAGAACCGCCGCGCCTCAACGAAGGAGAACCGCGATGCCGTTTGGACGTTTGGCGGCGCCGCTCATGATCGGCCTGGCCTTGCTCCTCGGTGGCGCGCCGACGCTGGCGCAGACCCCCACCACCCCGCAGACCGCCCCGGCACCCGCCGACTCGGACAAGCCCTTGCCGCGCCAGCCGGGCGACGCTTTCGGCGAGGAGGTGACGCTGCCGCCGCGCACCGTGATCTACTTGCAAGGTCACGCCAATTGGGACAACGCCTACGATACGCTGGTCGACGCCTACAAGTCGCTGACCCAGTATCTCGACAAGCAGGGCATCAAGCCGAATGGTCCGGCGATGACCATCTATACCGAGACCGACGATACCGGCTTCAAATTCCGCGCCGCGTTGCCGGTGGCCGAGGCGCCGCCGAATCTACCCAAGGGCGATATTGCCGTCGGCCAGGCGCCGTCCGGCAAAGTGCTCAAATTCGTGCATCGCGGGCCCTACGACGCGATGGACGCAACCTATGAGTCGATCACCGCTTATCTCGACGACAAAGGTCTCGAGGCCAAGGACATGTTTATCGAAGAGTATGTTACCGATATTCTCAAGAACCCGCCGGATAACCTGGTGGTCGACATCTTCGTACCGGTGAAATAGCCATGTCATACGCTCGCATTCTGTTCGCCTTTCTGGTCGCTCTCTTGACCGCGGCGTCGCTGCCCGCGCGGGCGGTTGAACATGTGGTGACCGTCAATGGCGAAGCCTCGGTGTCGGTCGCGCCCGACATGGTGATGATCCGCATCGGCGTCAGCAGCCAGGGCAAGAATGCCCGCGAGGCGAGCGAAGCCAACGCGAAAGAGATGACCAAGGTACTCGCCGCCATCGAACAAAGCGGCATCGCCAAGAAAGACATTCAGACGTCGCGGCTATCGCTGCAGCCGCAATATGACACCAGCAAGCCCGGCGTCGCGCGCCTTACTGGCTTCCGCGTCACCAACCAGGTCACCATCAAGATCCGCAACATTGGCCAGCTGCCGTCCATCCTCGACCACGCCATCACAGCCGGCGCCAACGAGATGTCCGGCATTGAATTCGTGGTGTCGCAGCAGTCGCAGTTGCTCGACCAGGCGCGCGGCGAAGCCGTCGCCGATGCGCACCGCAAAGCCGAACTCTATGCCAAAGCCGCCAGCACCAAGTTGGGGCGGGTGATCGCGATCGTGGAAGAAGGCGCGAGCCCCCCGCCGCACCCGGTCATGCAGGCGTTGCGCGGCGGCGCCGTGCCGGTGGCCCCGGGCGAGCGAATGCTGCGCGCAAGCGTCACCGTGACCTACGAATTGGCGCCGTAAGCCGCACGACTTTCCGATGGCCAAGGGAGGACTGACATGAAGCTCATCCGGATCGTGGCCGTGACAGTCTTGCTGGTGTTAGCCGGCAGCGGCGGTTGGCACCCAGCACGCGCGCAAGCCGCGCCGGACGCGGAAACCATGCAAGCGGCGCGCGACCTGGTGGCCGTGGTCACCAAGGATGTGATCCAGGACATGGCGAACCGGATCACCGCGCAGGTTTGGCCGCCGATCGAGCAAAGCCTGAAGAACAAGCAGGACATCCGGCCGGACCAGCTCGCCGACCTGCGGCGCGAATTCGTGCACATCCAGGTCGATTTCTTCACCAAGGTCATGGCCGATGCCCCGGCCATTTATGCCCGCCACTTCACTGCGGCGGAGCTGCGCGAACTGCTCGCCTTCTACCACACGCCGGTCGGCGCCAAGGCGCTCCGGGTGATGCCGCAGGTCACCACCGAGGCGCTGCAACTGGTCTTGGCGAAGATGCCGCAACTGCAG
Source organism: Pseudomonadota bacterium (assembly GCA_021823875.1). Taxonomy (GTDB): domain Bacteria; phylum Pseudomonadota; class Alphaproteobacteria; order Rhizobiales; family Xanthobacteraceae; genus Pseudolabrys. The sequence continues at coordinate 5,527 of JAKAMD010000132.1, forward strand.
CAGGACGCGATGGAGGCCTTCACCAAGGTGCTTAAACGGCGCGGATTTTCGATCTAGGCCCGTGGCCAGCGCAAAAACGCTTGAAATTTAAGCTAGTTAGAAGTCTTGACTCGGCCCGGTCCCGTCCTTAGGTTCCGCCCGTCTTCGCTTAAGACGTGAAATACCCGTTCCGCCGCCCGGTCCCTGAGAGGCCGGAGGCCACCGCCCGACAGCGCGATGCGCCCTCGGGCGTAAAGGTGCTTTGAGATGTTCGACAACCTGTCGGAAAAGCTGGGCGGCATACTCGACCGCCTCACCCGCCGCGGCGCATTGACCGAGGCCGACGTCGAAGCGGCGCTGCGCGAGATCCGCCGCGCGCTGCTCGAGGCCGACGTCGCGCTCGATGTGGCGCGCGAGTTCACCGCCAAGGTGAAGGCGCAGGCGGTCGGCGTCGAGGTGATGAAGTCGGTCACCCCGGGCCAGATGGTCGTCAAGATCGTGCACGACGCGTTGGTCGCCACGCTCGGCTCCGACCAACAGGGCATCGATCTCAACGCCGCGCCGCCGGTCGCCATCATGATGGTCGGCCTGCAGGGCTCCGGCAAAACCACCACCACCGCCAAGATCGCCAAGCGGCTCACCGACCGCAACAAGAGCAAGGTGCTGATGGCCTCGCTCGACGTGCGCCGTCCGGCCGCCATGGAACAGCTCGCTGTGCTCGGCCGCGACGCCGGCATCGACACGCTGCCGATCGTGGCCGGCCAGGCGCCGCCGCAAATCGCCAAGCGCGCACTCGAGGCCGGCCGGCTCGGCGGCTACGACGTGGTGATGCTCGATACCGCCGGCCGCACCACGCTCGACGAAGCGATGATGGCGGAAGCGGCCGAGGTGAAGAACGCCGCCGACCCGCACGAAGTGCTGTTGGTCGCCGACAGCCTCACCGGCCAGGACGCGGTCAATCTGGCGCGTGCCTTCGATGAGCGCGTGGGTCTCACCGGCATCGTGCTGACGCGCGTCGACGGCGATGGCCGCGGCGGCGCCGCGCTTTCCATGCGCGCGGTCACTCACAAGCCGATCAAGCTGATCGGCACCGGCGAAAAGCTCGACGCGCTGGAAGACTTCGATCCGGCGCGCATTGCCGGCCGCATCCTCGGCATGGGCGACATCGTCGCGCTGGTCGAGAAGGCCGCCCAGCACATCGACGCCGAAAAGGCGATGCGCGCGGCCGAAAAGATGCGCAAGGGCCAGTTCGACCTGGCCGACATGCGCGAGCAGTTGCAGCAGATGCAGGCGATGGGTGGCATCGGCGGCCTGATGGGCATGATGCCCGGCATCGCCAAAATGAAGAACCAGATCGCCAATGCCGGGCTCGACGAAAGCATCCTCAAGCGGCAGATCGCGATCATCGACTCGATGACTCCGAAGGAGCGCCGCAACCCGGACATCCTGAAGGCCAGCCGCAAGAAGCGCATCGCGGCCGGCTCCGGCACCACGCCGGAGCAGATCAACAAGCTCCTTAAGATGCACCGCGGCATGGCCGACATGATGAAGATCATGGGCAAGGGCAAGCGCGGACCGCTCGCCGGCCTCGGCCAGATGCTCGGTTTGGGCGGCGGCATGCCCTCGCCGGAACAGATGGCGGAGATGGCCAAGAACATGCCGGGCGGTGGCGCGTTGCCGCCGAATATGCCGGGCATGCCGAACCTGCCACCGAACTTCCCGGGCGCGCCCGGTGGATTACCGGGGTTGGGCGGCGCGAAGTTGCCGCCCGGTTTCCCCGGTTTTGGAAAGAAGAAGTGATCAACTCGCAGAATTCACGACGTTCGACAGAAAGGACAAACTGAAATGCTCGTTATCCGTATGGCCCGCGCCGGCACCAAGAAGCGGCCGTTCTATCACATCGTAGTCGCCGACTCGCGCAGCCCACGCGACGGCCGCTTCATCGAGCGGCTCGGCTATTACAATCCGCTGCTGCCGAAGGAGAAGACCGAGCGGCTCAAGCTTGATCTCGACAAGGTGAAGGATTGGATGAAGAAGGGCGCGCAGCCGTCCGACCGCGTGATGCGCTTCCTCGATGCCGCCGGCGTCGCCAAGCGCTCGCCGCGCAGCAATCCGAAGAAGGCGGTGCCGCGCAAGGAACGCAAGGCGCAGGAAGAGGCCGCCAAGGCTGCCGCCAGCGCCGCGCCGGCCGCTGCTCCGGCCGCGAGCTGATCGCCTTAGCCCGCCGTGGCCGAACGAATCCGCGTCGCCCGCATCGGGGCCGCGCATGGCATCCGCGGCGAGGTAAAGCTGTGGTCGTTCACGCAGGATCCGGCGGCCGTCGCCGATTACGGGCCGCTGGAAACGCAGGACGGCACGCGCCGCTTCGAGATCGAAACCTTGCGTGCGGCGAAGGATCACTTCGTCGTGCGATTCAAAGGCGTCGGTGACCGCAACGCAGCAGAAGCCTTGCGCAATCTCGATCTCTACGTGCCGCGCGAACGGCTACCGGCGATCGAGGAAGACGACACTTACTATTACGCCGACCTCGTCGGTCTTATGGCGGTGACGGCGGACGGTGCGCTGCTCGGCAGCGTCAAGGCGCTGCATAATTTCGGCGCCGGCGACATCGTCGAGATTGAGCCGGCCGGCGGCGGCACGCCGTTGATGCTGTCGTTCACCGCGGCAAACGTGCCCGCGGTGAATATCGAGGCAGGGCGGATCGTGGTGGCGGTGCCGAACGAAATCGAGGCCCGCGAAGACTGAGAAGGTCACAGGCCATGTGGCGCGCATCGGTGCTCACCATCTTCCCGGACATGTTCCCCGGGCCCCTGGGCGCGAGCCTGGCTGGCAAGGCGTTGGCGTCCGGGTTGTGGTCGCTCGACGTGCACGACATCCGCCATGCGGCCACTGACAAGCACCGCACCGTCGACGACACCCCGGCGGGCGGCGGCCCCGGCATGGTGATGAAGGCGGACGTGCTGGCGCGCGCGCTCGACATGCTGCCGCACGACACCCGCCCGCGCCTGCTGATGAGCCCACGCGGCGTCCCGCTCACGCAAGGACGGGTGGCCGGGTTCGCCGACGGACCCGGGGCGGTCATCCTCTGCGCCCGTTTCGAAGGGGTCGACGAGCGGCTGATCAAGGCGCGCGGACTGACCGAGGTCTCGCTGGGCGATTTCGTGCTCTCGGGCGGGGAAATCGCCGCCCTGGCGGTGATCGACGCCTGCGTTCGGCTGA
>JAKAMD010000133.1 GCA_021823875.1 Pseudomonadota bacterium
GCAATGCCGCGGTCATATAGCCGTGGCGGGCGTAGCGGGCGCCGATCCAATAGCCGATGGCGCCGGCCTGGGCGACCCCGCGCCGTATGTTGGCGACGGTGAGCCCACCGACCAGCGCGTTATCGGCGGTGCGGAAAATCAGCAAGGCATAAGCGAGATCATTGCGCTGATCCTCGGCATACCGCTTGATGCGACGCCGAAAGGACGTGCGTGTGAGGTCGTCAGCCGGCCAAGTCGGCTCCCAGGGCGTGAGGAAGGCGCGGCTCTCTTCGCGCAAGGCCGCCCAGGCCGGGTAATCGCCAATCTGCGGCAGGCGCATGACGACGCCCCCGCCGGTGATAACGGGCAGGTTGTCATTGAAACTGGCGGTGCGGAAAAACGCCATGGACGATGCGAGCCGTTGCGCTTCGATGAGATCAGGCTGCCCGGCGCACCAGACTCTCCGCGATTGCCGCGGTGCTTTCAAGGCCATTGCCGGGGCCGAGTGCGGCGATCGCCAGGCGGCCGCGCTGGATCACCGCGCGGCCGGCGGCGCGCGCGCTGTCGACACTCACCGCGTCGATCTTGGCGACGATCTCCTCGAGCGGAATGGGCCGGCCATAGGCCAGCATCTGACGCGCCAACTGGCCGATGCGCGCCTCCGAACTTTCCAGCGCCATCAGGGCGCCAACCCGCATCTGCGCCTTGGCGCGAGCGACTTCCGCATCGCTGATGGTCTCGGTGGCGCCGGCGATCTCGTCGACAATCACCTGCATGAGCTCGGGTGCATCGGCCTGGTCGGTGCCGGCATAGAGCGCGAACAAACCGGTGTCGGCATAGGGCATATGGAAGGTATGGATGGCGTAGCAGAGCCCGCGCTTCTCGCGCACTTCCTGGAATAGCCGGGAGGACATGCCGCCACCGAGCACATTGGTGAAGACCTGCAGGCTATAGAGCTGATCGTCGGCGACCGGCACGCCTTCGAGCGCAAATGCGATATGCACCTGCTCGAGATCGCGCTGCTCGACCCGGGTGCCGCCGCCGAACTTTGCCCGTTCTGGCACCGCGGCCGCCGGGCCGGCGAAACAGGCAAAGCGCTTTTCGGCCTCGGCGACGATTTGTTCATGCTCGACCGCACCGGCGGCGGCCACCAGCATGTCGGGCCCGCGATAGTTGCGCGCGAGATAGCTGCGCAGACGCGCCGGCGTGAACGAGCGCACCGTCTCCGGCGTGCCGAGGATGCAGCGCCCGACCGCCTGCTTGGGGAAGGCAAGCTCCTGCAAGCGGTCGAAGATCAGGTCGTCCGGAGTGTCCTCGACGGCCCCGATTTCCTGCACGATCACGTTCTGCTCGCGCTTGAGCTCGTTGGCGTCGAAGGCTGGCTCGCTCAGGATGTCGGACAGCACGTCGAGCGCCAGCGGCACGTTCTCTTGCAGCACGCGGGCGAAATAGGCGGTGCTCTCCACGCTGGTGGCGGCATTGAGATCGCCCCCGACCGCCTCGATCTCCTCGGCGATCTGCCGCGCATTGCGCCGGCTCGTGCCCTTGAACGCCATGTGCTCCAGCAGATGCGAAATGCCGTGCTCGTCGGCGTTCTCGTCCCGACTGCCGGAGCCGACCCAGACACCGAGCGCGGCGGTCTTCAAATGCGGCATCTGATCGGTCACCACCGACAGGCCGGAGGAAAGCCGGGTTACTCGCACGGTCATGCCGCCGCTCCTTCCCGCGCCGCACGCGAAGCCTGCGCCACGAACCGCTCAACCGCCCCCTGCTCCGCCGGCAATACCGTAACACGTTCCGGACGCGCGTGCAGATCGGACAGCCAGCCGGGCAGGTTCGGCATGACGCCGCACGCCGCCTTGACCGCATCGGGAAACTTCGCCGGATGCGCGGTCGACAGCACCACCATGGGGACCGCCGGATCGCGCGTCTCCTTCTCGGCAACCGCCAAGGCCACCGCGGTATGCGGATCGGCGCAGTAACCGGCCTCGCGCATCCAGGCGCGCATGGTGGCGGCGCATTCCTGCTCGTCGGCGCGCTCGGCGGAAAACAGCGATCGCAAGCCCGCGAGCGCATGAGCGGACACCGTGAAATGACGCGATTGCGCCAGCGAACCCATCAGCGCGCTGACCTGATGGGCGTTACGGTCGTAGGCCTCGAACAGAAGCCGCTCGAAATTGGACGAGACCTGGATGTCCATCGAGGGCGAGGCGGTTGCGATCACATCGCGCAGCACATAATCGCCAGTCGCGAAGGTGCGCGCCAGGATATCGTTGACATTGGTGGCGACCACCAGCCGGTCGACCGGCAGGCCCATGCGGGTGGCGACATAGCCGGCATAGACGTCGCCGAAATTGCCGGTCGGCACCGTGAAGGCGACCTTACGATGCGGCGCGCCGAGCGCCACCGCGGCGGTGAAGTAATAGACCGCCTGCGCCACGATGCGCGCCCAGTTGATCGAATTGACGCCGGACAGGCGCACGCGGTCGCGGAAGGCGTGGTGATTGAACATGGCCTTCACCAGCGCCTGGCAGTCGTCGAACGTGCCTTCGATCGCAACCGCATGAACGTTGGCGTCGGTCGCGGTCGTCATCATCCGTTGCTGCACTTCGGAGACGCGGCCTTGCGGGAACAGCGCCACCAGATCGACCTGGTCGCGGCCGCGGAAAGCTTCGACCGCGGCGCCGCCGGTGTCGCCGGAGGTGGCGACCACGATGGTGGTGCGCTCGCCGCGCGCTTTCAGCGCATGATCCATCAGCCGCGCCACCAGCTGCATGGCGAGATCCTTGAAGGCAAGCGTCGGCCCGTGGAACAGCTCGAGCACGAACAGGCTTGGGCCGAGCTGGATCAACGGCGTCACCGCCGGATGGCGGAACGTGCCATAGGCCTCCTGCGCCATGCGGGAGAGATCGGCCTCGCCGATGCTCTCGCCGACGAAGGGGCGCAGCACTTCGACCGCCACCTCGGCATAGGGCCGTCCGGCAAAACCGGCGATCGCGGCGGCATCCAGCCCCGGCCAAGATTCCGGCACGTAGAGGCCGCCGTCGCGGGCGAGGCCTGCGAGCATCACGTCGACGAAATCGAGCGGGGCGACCTCGCCCCGGGTTGAGATATAACGCATTGAATAATCTATAATTTCCGCTACGGCCCCCGTGGCCGGCAGGGCACACTAGCCGTCGTTGCAGGCTGGCTCAAGCGCGCTGCCGGTGGCGGGCGAGCCAGCGGGCGTAGATGAAAGCCAGCGCCAGCGCGCAGCCGAACCAAGTCAGCGCATATTGCATGTGATTGTCGGGCAGGCTGACCACCATGCGGCCGGGCTTGGGCCAGCCGCCGGGCGGTACCGGCTGCTCCTGATCGACATAGAACGGCGCGTCATCCTTCCAATGCTTGGCCGCGACGATCGCCTTGAGGTCGCGCGCGTACCAGACGCCGGCCTTCAGATCAGGGGCCGGCGTGAAGGAGCCGCTTTGCTCCGGCCAGCGCATGATGCCGACAATACTGACGACGCCATGCGGCGCGCCTTGCGGACGGCTTGCCGGCTCCTTGCGGTCGGTTGGCACAAAACCGCGATCGACGATGACGACATTGCCGTCGGCCAGCCGCGCCGGCGCAAACACCCAATAGCCGGGGCCCTTGACGTCAGGCCGCAGCGCCGAGCCGGCGGAATAGACCAGCGCCTCCTGACCGGGCAGGAATTCGGCGGCAAAAGTCACGCGGCGAAACTCGTGGCTGTCCGGCTTGAGCTTAGACCATTGCGCGCGCGGCGGCAGAGCGACCGGTTTCTTGGCGAGCTCCGCGTTCAACGTCGCGATCAGGTTATGCTTCCAGACCCGGCGCTCGAGCTGCCAGATGCCGAGCCCGATCAGGATGGCGAGGCCGATGGCGGTCAGGGCGGTCGGCGTGACGATGCTGCCACGCGGCTCGGCAGGCGACGCGTTCAATTCTCGCCCCGACGTTCGAGCCGGCCTTCGCGCGCCTTGTGGTGATACTGCAGGGCGATCAGCAGTCCCTTGATCGGCCGCAACGGCCCCAAAGTCAGGATCAGCGCCAAGGGCAGCCACAGCACCGCATGCACCCAGTAAGGCGGCTGGTAGGCGAATTCAGTGGCCAGCGCAGCGAACACCACGATGAAGCCGCCGATCAGGATCACGAACACCGCCGGCCCGTCGCCGGCATCGGCGAAGCCGTAGTCGAGGCCGCATTTCTCGCAACTCGGCCGCAGGTCGAGAAAACCGTGGAACAGGTGGCCCTCGCCGCAGCGCGGACAACGTCCCAGCAAGCCCCGTCCAATCGGCAAGTCGCCCGTCGGCGCATGATCGGTCATCGTCACTTCCTCAAAGCAAAAGGGCGGCGTCGCCGCCGCCCCTTGGTTGAAGTCCGTCGCCCTCATTCGGGATGCGGCAGGCCGGCGCCCCAAACATATATGCAGGCGAACAGGAACAGCCAGACCACGTCGACGAAGTGCCAGTACCAGGCGGCGAATTCGAAGCCGAGATGCTGGGTGGGCGTGAAATGCCCCTTGAGCGTACGTACCAGGCACACGATCAGGAAGATCGAGCCGATGATCACATGCGCGCCGTGGAAGCCGGTCGCCATGAAGAACGTGGCGCCGTAGATGTTGCCGGAATAGTGGAAGGCGGCATGCGAATATTCGAAGGCCTGCACGCAGGTGAAGGTGAGGCCGAGGCAGATGGTGAGGATCAGGCCCCACTTCAGGCCCTGCCGGTCATTCTCCAGCAACGCGTGATGCGCCCAGGTCACCGTGGTGCCGGAGGTGAGCAGGATCAGCGTGTTCAAGAGCGGAAGGTGCCAGGGATCGAAGGTCTCGATGCCCTTGGGCGGCCAGACGCCGCCGGTGAAAGCGACGCGCCCGAGTTCCTGGGCCGCGTCGGGGAACAGCGCGGTGTTGAAATAGGCCCAGAACCAAGCAACGAAGAACATCACCTCGGAGGCGATGAACAGGATCATGCCGTAGCGGTGGGAGATCTGCACCACCCGGCTGTGGAAGCCGCCGTGCTCGGCTTCGTTGATCACGTCGCGCCACCAGCCGATGAAGGTGTAAAGCACGCCGGCCACGCCGAGGCCGAACACCAGCGGGGCCGCGGTGAACAGGTGGTGCATCCAGCTGATGGCGCCCACCGCCGTGATGAAGGCGGAAATGGAGCCGACGGCCGGCCACGGGCTCGGGTCGACCAGGTGATAGTCGTGATGCTTGGCGTGGGCGTCAGCCATCTTTGTCGTCTCCGTTCCAGTCTTTTCGGGCGCCGCCGCCGGCGTCACCCGTCATCCCCTGTTATAGCTTATTGATCGTTCCACGCGGCGCTTCCGCCACCGGCTGCGGATCGGGCTGCCGGTAGAAGGTGTAGCTCAGCGTGATGGTATTGAGATCGTCCTGGTCGCTGTCCTTCATGATGGCGGGGTCGACATAGAACACCACCGTCATCTCGCGCGTCTCGCCCGGCTGCATCGTCTGCTGGGTGAAACAGAAACAGTTGATCTTGGTGAAATAGGCGCCGACCGTCGGCGGCGAAACATTGTAGGACGCCTGCGCCGTGACCACGCGCGCGGCCTGGTTGATCACCTTGTAATGGACGGTCGCAACCTCGCCGACGCGCACATTGATCTCGTTCTGCTCCGGCACGAAGTTCCAGGGCAAACCGGGCGCCACGTTGGAATCGAAGCGGATGGCGATCGTGCGCGACAGCGCATGGTCGGGCGCCGCTTTCGCAACCTGGGTGGTGCCGCCATAGCCGGTGGTGCGGCAGAACCAGCTATAGAACGGCACCGCGGCGAAAGACGCCCCGACCATCAGCGCCACCACGGCGCCGCAAATGGCGGCGACCAGCACATCGCGCTTGAGCGGCCGGTTGTCGTGGGGTTGCGCGGGCGCGGTCATGACTGAGTGCTCAGAACGGACGGACCAGCATGCCCGGCCCCTTCACCAGCGTGATGACGTAGAACAGGACGACCAGTGCGGCGAGCGCCAAGGCAATCGCGATCGAGCGCGAGCGCCGGGCGCGCTTCTGCGCCTCGGTCAGCACGATGCCATTTTCGTCTCGGCTTTGCTCGTTCATCGCGATGTCCAAGGCCTGCCCTCGCGGATGCTATGCGATCAATCCGCCGAAGCCGCGCTCGACCAGCAGCACGGCAAACAGCAGGAACAGATAGAGGATCGAGAAGGCGAATAAGTTGCGAGCGGCACGATCATTCGGACGGCGCTCACCGAACACCTGGAAGGCCAGCACCAGCATGATCGCGCCGGTCACGACAGCGGTCGCGCCGTAGAGCCGGCCGGCATAGCCGAGCGCCCAAGGCGCCACGCCGAGCGGCACCAGCAGGAAGGTATGCAGCAGGATCTGCCAGCGGGTGGCGTTATCGCCCTTCACCACCGGCAGCATGGGCACGCCGGCGCGGGCATAGTCGTCGGCGCGGTAGAGCGCGAGCGCCCAGAAATGCGGCGGCGTCCAGAAGAAGATGATCAGGAACAACAGCACCGGCTCGAGCGAGAGCGAACCGGTGGCTGCCGCCCAGCCGATCATCGGCGGGAAGGCACCGGCGGCACCGCCGATCACGATGTTCTGCGAGGTCCAGCGCTTGAGCCCGATCGTGTAGATGACGACGTAGAAGAAAATGGTGAAGGCAAGCAGAGCGGCCGCGAGCATGTTCACCAAGAGCCCGAGCACCACCACCGCAAAGCCGGACAGCGTCAAGCCGAAAGCCAGCGCCTCGCCCGGCTTGACCCGGCCCATCGGCACCGGCCGGCGCGCGGTGCGGGTCATGCGCGCGTCGATGTCGGCGTCGTACCACATGTTGAGCGCGCCGGAGGCGCCCGCGCCGACGGCGATGCACAAGAGCGCGGTGAAGGCGATCGCCGGATGGATCGACACCGGCGCCACCGCCAGGCCAACGAGCGCGGTGAACACCACCAGCGACATCACCCGCGGCTTCATCAGCGCGAGGTAATCGCGAAACTCGGCCAGACTCGGCTCGGCCTGGGCGACCCCGGCGCTGGCCGGGATCGGGCCGCGATAGTCTGCGCCTTCGCTGACGAGCGACATCGGTTACGCTGTCCTGTTTACGTTGCGCGTGATCTTGTCCAAAAATCGGTTTCCACTTTTTGGGATCACGCGACTACTTGATCCGCGGCAGCGTCTCGAACTGATGGAACGGCGGCGGAGACGACAGCGTCCACTCCAGCGTCGTCGCGCCGACGCCCCACGGATTGTCGCCGGCCACCCGCTTCTTCACAAAGGCCTCGATCAGGCCGATGAAGAAGATGATCACACCGACGCCCGAGATATACGAGCCGAAGGACGCAATCTCGTTCCAGCCGTGGAAAGCGGCGGGATAGTCGACGATGCGGCGCGGCATGCCGGACAGGCCGAGGAAGTGCATCGGGAAGAAGACCAGGTTCACGCCGATGAAGGTGACCCAGAAGTGCAGCTTCGCGATGGTCTCGTTGTACATGTAGCCGCTCATCTTCGGGAACCAGTAGTACCAGCCGCCGAAAATGGCGAACACCGCGCCGAGCGAGAGCACGTAGTGGAAGTGCGCCACCACGTAATAGGTATCCTGCAGCACGCGGTCGACGCCGGCATTGGCCAGCACCACGCCGGTGACGCCGCCGACGGTGAACAGGAAGATGAAGCCGATCGCCCACAGCATGGGCGGGCGGAACTCGATCGAGCCGCCCCACATGGTGGCGATCCAGGAGAAGATCTTCACGCCGGTCGGCACCGCGATCACCATGGTGGCGGCGACGAAATAGGCCTGCGCGCCGGTCGAGAGGCCGACCGTGTACATGTGGTGCGCCCACACCACGAAGCCGATGCCGCCGATCGCGACCATGGCGTAGGCCATGCCGAGATAGCCGAACACCGGCTTCTTCGAGAAGGTGGAAACGATCTGGCTGATCATGCCGAAGCCGGGCAGGATCAGGATGTAGACTTCCGGATGCCCGAAGAACCAGAACAGGTGCTGGAACAGGATCGGGTCGCCGCCCCCCTGCGCGGAGAAGAAGGTGGTGCCGAAATTGCGGTCGGTGAGCAGCATGGTGATGCCGCCGGCGAGCACCGGCAGCGACAACAGCAGCAGGAACACCGTCACCAGAATCGACCACACGAACAGCGGCATCTTGTGCAGCGTCATGCCGGGCGCGCGCATGTTGAAGATCGTGGTGATGAAGTTGATGGCGCCCAGGATCGAGCTGGCGCCGGCGATGTGCAGCGACAGGATCACGAAGTCGACCGCCGGGCCCGGATGGCCCGAAGTCGACAAGGGCGCGTAGAGCGTCCAACCGGTGCCGGCGCCGAGCGAGCCGGGCTCGCCCTCCACGAACATCGAGCAGACCAGCAGCGCGAAGGAGGCCGGCAGCAGCCAGAATGAAATATTGTTCATGCGCGGGAACGCCATGTCGGGCGCTCCGATCATCAGCGGCACGAACCAGTTGCCGAAGCCGCCGATCATCGCCGGCATGACCATGAAGAAGATCATGATCAGGCCGTGCGCGGTGGTGAACACGTCGAACTCGTGCGGACCGGGGAAGAACTGGATGCCCGGGTTCTGCAACTCCATGCGGATGGCGATCGACATCAAACCGCCGATGACGCCCGCCATGAGCGCGAACACCAGGTACATGGTGCCGATATCTTTGTGGTTCGTCGAATAGACAAAGCGCCGCCATCCGGTCGGATGGTGGCCGTTGGCGTCATGCCCTGCGTAGA
>JAKAMD010000134.1 GCA_021823875.1 Pseudomonadota bacterium
CCCCTGCTGCAGACAGTCCAAGCGAACACCGGTTTCGCCGGTGCGGCCGGAGAGTGTGAGGCGTGTTGATGGTTGCGCCAGCCCGTTCGTGCGGGGAATCCTCGCGGGACTTCGCCAGTGCGGCAGGTCCGCGGGAAGACGGATCGCGCTGGCGGTTCGCCTCGGAGGCCAGCGTGTTGTAGTACAAGAGCGGCATCGCCACCGCTACGAGCTGTTCCGAACAGCCGTACGGGTAGCGATAGAGCTCATCCAGAATGGGCGCGGGATCGAGCCCGGCGTAATAGGCCGCCACCTTGATCAGAGCATCGTCGCTCAGGAACTTGATGGCATCGTGCACTTTACCGACTTTGCGCGTGCCGGATTTGTAGGCTTCGAGCGCGAGGTAGAGATAGGCCGGCCGCTGACCGGCAATGTGCGGTGTATTCGGCGAATTGCTGATGCCGTCGGCGCCGTGGCAGCGCACGCAGCTCATGCTCGCCAGCTGCTTGCCGTCGGCGATATCCATCGGCGTCGCCAGCAGCGTGCGCATGTCGGCGCTGGTGCCGGATGAGGCAGATTGCGCCAAGGCGGCAGGCGAACAACCTCCGAACACTGCGCTGGCCACCGCGGTCACTATCAAAAGACGCTTCATGCTGCGTTGCCTCGCACTGTTCTCTGGGCGTCGTTACGAACTGCAGCCTTCCATTTCCGGATCATTCCAATTCCCGCGCACGCAAACGTCATGATCCGCGGGCGCCGCCAACGTATCTATTTCGCCGGTTGATTGGCGTAATAGGAGGCCAGACTCTCGATAATGGCGTCGCTGTAGGGGATGCTCATGTTGTGCATCAGCGAATTGACTCGCTTGCCATCACGATAGGCCCGCAGGGCCAGGATCAGATAATCCTTGTCCTGCCCGTTGATGCTCGGAATCGCCAGTGCCGGGTTGTAGATGTCGTTGGCATGGCAACGATTGCATTTGGTGGTGATGTCCTTGACCAGGGCCTGGCCGTCTTCCGCCGGCTTGCCTTTCCGCGTCGCGTAATAGGCGACGATATCGTCGATCTCCTGATCGGTGAGATTGGCCACCATGCGCGACATCGTATCGTTCTTGCGCCGTGTGGTGCGGTAAGCCTTGATCGCGGCGGTGAGATACTGCGGATCCTGGCTGGCGAGGCTCGGCGTTGCGGCATCGGTACTGACGCCGCCTTCGCCATGACAGCCACCGCAGGCCGCGGTCAGCGGTTCGCCCTTTTTCGGATCGCCGACGGCCGGCGCGCTGCGTTGCGCCGGTTGTTGCGACGCGTAATAGAGCGCCACGCTTTCGATGTTGAGGCGGTTCAGCCGGTGCAGCAGCGCATTCATCGGCGCTGCCTGGCGCAAGCCGGCCATATATTCTTGCGTCGCATCATAGAAATAACGCGGCTGTTGGCCGGCGAGGTTGGGGGTGCCCGGCGTTTTGCTATTGCCGTTCTCGCCATGGCAGCTCGTGCAGGCAGCCGCCACTTTCTTCCCATTCTCATATGGTGAGAAAAGCGGAGTATTTGTCGCCGGGATCGCCGGCAGGCTGGCGAAATAGCCGGCAACATTGCGCCTGTCGGTATCGTTCATGCTGGTTGCGATCGACCGCAGCGCGGCATGAACGCGGGTGCCGTCCTTGTATTCGTTCAGTGCGGCCAGGAGATAACGCTCGTGCTGTCCGGCGAGATTGGGGATGCCGGGGGCGACGCCCTTGCCGTTGAGGCCATGGCAGCCTTTACATTCCTTGTCGACGATGGTCTTGCCGGCATTGATATCGGCCGTCGATTGTTTGGGTTTGCTCCCATCCGAGCAACCGATCAGCGCCATCGATAGGAACGTCGCGAGGAGGAAAGATTTCAGGGGAAAGCCCAGCTTCTGATTCATGGAGATCGCCTTCATCCGAAGAGTCCTCCGAGGACCGCCGATCACGAACGAATGGTAGCCATTTTTACAATAGTACAGCACATAGGTCTGAGGGCGCGACCGGCGCCCTCGTTCCAAGTTGATTATATTCTCGCCATCGAAAGATACGGCGTAATTGACTTCAGTCAATCATCGGTTTGATAGTATAAATTAAATATGGATGAGGGGTTATCGGCGGAGCAAACAGGGCGGCACGGTGGCGTTCGCAGGGGAGCCTGTCGATGGGGAACTCGCTATCGATCGCTTTAATCGGATGTCGCTGGCTTAGTCGAAATCGCTTGGACGCTCGCGCGGCGACGGTGTTGACCGCATTGCGCAAGGATTGAATTGCGTTGGGTTTGCCTCGCATGGTCGCCGCTCTGGCAAAGCGGAAGAAGGTGGAGATGCGAAGATGCACACAGTATTGAAAAAGGCGCTCCCGCTTCTCTTGCTCTGTGGCTTTGTCGGCATCGCTGTTTCGGTTCCTAACTTTGGCGCGCCGTCGGTTCGAGCGCAGGAACTCAGAGATAGCGATATTTCCGCTCACCTTGGCGACCTGATGAACGAGTCGATGCAGGTGCACCACACCAAGCTTTGGTTGGCGGGCCATGCCAACAATTGGCCGTTGGCGGCGTTTGAGCTGCGCAAGATCAAGGAGACCATCGAGCAGCTCAAGGAGGCCATCGTTACAATCCAGAGCAAGTCGGCCAAATGGCAACGCTTCCCGGTCGGCGAAATGCTCAATGGTTTTGATTCTCGTCTCGCCGCCACGTCCAAGGCGGTCAATGAGAAGGACGCGAGCAAATTCGAGGCTTCTTACGGGCAGCTCACCGCCGCCTGCAACGCTTGCCATGTCAGAGCCGGCGAGCCGCAGATCAAGATCATCGTTCCGACCGGCAACGGTCCCTTCGCCAACCAGGATTTCAGCCCGGCCGGGGCGCATAAGCCGAGACGAAAGGAACTTTTTAAAGCGATCGGCTGAAGCGTTCCGGTCGTAGCCATGCAGATACTTGCAGCCGCGCGCGCCCTGCGATCGGAAAAATCGGCTGAGCCGCAGGTGGCGCGACGAAAAAATCCATCTTAGGGCGGTGTTTCAACATTCGGCCGGCCTGCAATCGGATGGCGATGAGATTTGTCACATCGAGCCGGCTTTTGTTGGTCCGGTTGTGACGCAAGACTGTCGGGGGCGACAGTGCAAAGCAAGGAAAGGTCTATGAGGAACCAGAAACGCTCGACTGCACTGATCCCCATCGCGGCAATTCTCGGTGGCGTAGCCGGCATTGGCTTCGCGTTCTTGCTGGCCGGCGCCGTGGTCACTGTCACCCCGCGTCAAGCGCAGGCATTGCCGAAATATGCCGCAGAAACCGGTCTGCCCTGCGGGCGTTGTCACGTGAATCCAGCGGGCGGCGGCCCTCGCACCAAGTTCGGCAAGGCTTTCGCGGCCAACGGCCACAAGCTGAAAAAGTAATTCGCACGCGTCGCCGACGCTGTGCGCCGGCGCGGCTGGCCCGGGTGCGGTGCGTCCGCTCCCGGGACGGTTCGCGTATTTCATTCACGCATTTGGTTTCGATCGTCCGGCTTTCGATAACTTGTCGGGAAATACTGCCCGGACAATTTCAATTCTATTGCTGCCGGCACGGTTCTGGCCGCGCATGAACGTGAGGGTGGCCAAGCCTTTATACAGCGCAAGCGCGACAATATCCTTGGCTCGCGCGCAATAGCGGCGAACGGGATTGCTTCTTTCCTCGACGCGCGACATACCGCGCTCCTCGGAAATTCGGTCTCTCATGCGCAACGCACTTCCGGCGTATCGATCCGGTTTACATTACGGGGCGATAGGCGTTCAGAGCGTTGCGACGATCATTGCGATGACCAGGGCAAAGCCCATGGCGATTACTACGGTGGTTACGGCCTTCGCGACATTGTCGAGCAAATGCTCGCGCTGTTGGCTCGTTATTGACATCGGGCGTCTCCTCGGGGGCTTTTTTCCCGCAAAGACCGCCACACCAAATCGGGGACGCGAGCCCCGATTCAGGGTCGCAGCTTCCACGGATTTTATCGTTAAAGTCTTGATCGCGGCCCCGGCGTCGCATTGACACAGATCAATTCGCCCAACCGAATTCAGTTGTGCGGCGCGAAAGCGCTGCTGCCCGAACAAGTTAATGGCTGTGCTGCAATGCAACGATCTGGGCAGCGAAATCCTCGACTGCGTCCCACGAGGTGTATTCGATGCAGGTGTCGGGGTCGGTCGGGCCGCCGGTCAGCAGCATAATAAAGCGGATGATTTGCCGATCGCGCCAGCTATAGCGGCGGTAGTCGAGGCGGCCGGCAAAGGCCACCGCAAGCGCGGGTGCCAACTGATGCCGCGCGATGGCCTTGCGCAGATAGGCATTGCCGCTGCTGGTGGTCTTGCCCGGCTTGCGGGCCGTCAAATTGACCGACGCCAATGCCAGCGGCGGCGGGGTCGGCAGTGCGCGATAGGTGGCCAGGAAACGGTCGACTTCCGGCAGGTGCTTGCCGTAGCGCACGGCCGCCACCAGTACGATTAGCGGCGCCGCGGCAAGTTCGGCCGACGCCGGCAGCGCGGGCAATAGATTGCATGCGACGGCCTGCCTGCCGGCATCATTGAGCTTACGGCAAATATGTTCTGCGATACGCTGAGCCTGGCCGTCGCGCGTGGCGTAATAAACCGTCGGCATTCCACTTTGCCCACTCAAGCTTTCATTCGCATTCAAGCATTCCACCACAACCGATCATCACAACCGGCCGCACCGCCCGACAACAACCAATGCGCGGTCGGGACTGTAGACGCCTAACCGCATCGACCGGTAAGCGCTCTCGCGCGCATAGTTATCAGCCCGCTTTTTTTCTTCAAGCGCTTCCGGTGTTGCACAGATCGCGCGCATTCGGCATTGACACGAATCGACGTCGTCTGTTCGCTCTCCGTGCCGGCATTGTTCGCTGCTAAATCTGCTTCTTACAAGCGATAAGGAACAGCGTGCGGCAAGACTTATTCTAAGAAGCAATCAAGATTTAAAACGGACCGCAAGCCGGAGGTCCGGCCGTCTATTGGCCCTTGATCAGCTTGTCGAGCGTATAGGCATTCGGGCAATAGTCGCGGAAATTCTCGGCGGCCGTTCCGGCGGCGAGGTCGCGCTCGCAGTTCCCCTTGGCGACGCAGGTGATGCAGAGCTTGGTCAAGTCCTGCATGATCAGCGGATTGGCCTTGGCAAGTCGCCCCGGTTCGACGCCGAGTGCGCGCAACATTTTTTCCAGCAGGGCGGTGGACTGCAGTCCCTTGTTGGTGAGCGAGGCCAATTCGCTCGGTTGAATTCCCAATTCGCGGGCGGTCTGCGCGACGTCTTCCGGCCGGCACTTCATCTTCTCATCGCGCACGCCGGCTGCGTAACGGTATTTCATGATCCAGACTGCAATGGCGGCATTCACCGCGTCGATATCGCGGTGATTATGATGGGCATTGGGCCGGTCGTCCATACAACTTCCTCTCAAAGAACAAATATCTACTACCGCCTGACGCAGCCTTGACCCTTATCAAAAGGCGTGGGGCGTCAGCCGTCAATGAGCGAATTCGGCTTGGCCAATTGCATCAGCGCCGAGGGATTCTCGATCACGATGCCGCGCCCGGCGCTGCGCACACCGTGCTTGGTCAGCACCGCCAAGTTGCGCGACAGGTTTTCGGGCGTCATGCCCAGCCGCGAGGCCAAAGTCCGTTTGTCGAACGTCAATTCGAAACTGCGCTGGCCGCCCTGCTGTTCGTCCGTGCACAGAATCCAGTTCGCCAGGCGCTCCAGCCCGTTGCGCAGCTTCACGCTCTTGAGCGCCCGTACGGTACAGCGATAACGTTCAGCCAGCTCATTGACGATGGCGTCGGCAAAGGCGTGGTCGCAGCGATAGATTTGGCGCACGG
The DNA here is from genome assembly GCA_021823875.1 of Pseudomonadota bacterium. Taxonomy (GTDB): domain Bacteria; phylum Pseudomonadota; class Alphaproteobacteria; order Rhizobiales; family Xanthobacteraceae; genus Pseudolabrys. The sequence goes on from JAKAMD010000134.1 coordinate 5,831, forward strand.
TCTGCGCCGGAATCATGAGGATTTGCGAGGGCATCAACGTACGCGCCGATTTGAGATAGACGTCGTCGCGAATCACCGCGGCCAGCGTGAAAGAGCCCACCGGCTGCATGACGTCGAGCGTTGTCTTCTGACCGTCATGGGTGCCGTACAGTTCGACCAATCCGTCGACCAGCACATAGAGAAAGTCCGCTGTGTCGCCTTCGGTCACCAGGTTGGCGTATTTCGGAAAGCGGTGGCAGAAGGCGCCGTCGATCAACTGGTCGAAGTGCTCTTCCTCCATATCGCAAAACAGGGGAAGAGCACGAACGGTGATCCAATCGGGACTACGCATGTCGCAGGTCCTCTGGACACTTTTATGCTTTCGTATATGTGCAGCGCAATAAACGAGATTTGATCGATATCAAAAGGCAGGTCTTATGCGCTTTTGCATGGCTCCGGTATAACGGTAATGCTAAATTTGCGAAGTGATTTGCTTCCCGACAATGGTTTACGCCGCATCCTTATTGTCGCAGAGACAGCGACCGCGTTTCACCGGTCTATCGCGGGCAGATTGACAGGGAAGCAGTGTAAATCCACGACCGCACAATGGGTGAGATATGCGTGAGGGGCGTACCCGATGGCAGGAACGGTAATTATCGGCGCCGGACAGGGCGGCTACCAGGTTGCGGCGTCGCTGCGCGAGCACAAATATCAGGCGTCCATCACGCTGGTCGGCGATGAGGGCCTATTGCCTTATCAGCGCCCGCCGCTGTCGAAAGCCTATCTCCTGGGTGAAATGGATGGCGAGCGGCTGCTGCTGCGGCCGCAGGCCTTTTACGAGACACGCAACATTGATCTGATCCTCGACGATGCGGCGACCGCCATCGATCGCGCTGCCGGCCGCGTAACGCTCGCCTCCGGCAAGACGCTGGCCTATGACCATTTGGTGCTCGCGCTCGGTGCCCGCAATCGCAAGTTGCCTATCGCCGGTGCCGCGCTCGATGGTGTGTTCTATCTGCGCACGCGCGCGGAGTCCGATGCCATCCACCAGCGCATCCTCGATGCACGCAGCATCGCCGTAATCGGCGCCGGATTTATCGGCCTCGAGCTCGCTGCCGTCGCCAGCAAGCTTGGCAAGCGCGTCACCGTAGTCGAGGCGCTCGGGCGGGCGATGAGCCGGGCGGTTTCGCAGCCGATTTCCGATTTCTTCGCGCGGGCCCATGCCGGCTGGGGCGTTGAGCTTCTGTTCAATGCCCGCCTGCAGGAGATCGTGGAGGCGGGGGGCCGCGTTGCCGGGCTGGTGCTCGCCGACCGAAGCCGGCTAGGGGCCGATCTGGTCCTGGTCGGCATCGGCATCGAGCCCAATGTCGAGCTTGCCGCCGCCGCCGGGCTCGAGACCAATAACGGCATCGTGGTCGACGCGCAAATGGCGACCTCGGACCCCCACATTTCGGCGATCGGCGATTGTGCCGCTTTTCCGGACCCGGTGAGCGGCGCGCGCATCCGTCTGGAGTCGGTGCAGAACGCCGTCGATCAGGCGCGCTGCGTGGCCAAGCGCATCACCGGGGAGCCGGAGACCTACGCGGCGGTGCCGTGGTTCTGGAGCGACCAGCGCGATCTCAAATTGCAGATGGTCGGCCTGACCGCCGGCTGCGACCGCACCGTGCTGCGCGGCGATCCGGCAAACCGCGCCTTCTCGGTGTTCTGTTTCCGCGGTGAGACCTTGCTCGGCATCGAGTCGGTCAACCGCGCCGCCGATCACATGTTCGGCCGCCGCTTGCTGGCGGCCGGCGAGTCGATCACGCCGGACGAGGCTGTCGATCCCGGCTTCGATCTCAAGGCGCGGCTTGCCAAGATTCCCGCGCCGGCGCGAGCCGCAGGCTGACGCCGCCGCTAATCGCAGCGCACCGTCATCCCGCCGTCCACCACGATCTCGGTGCCGGTGATGAATCGCGCCTCGTCACTGGCAAGGAACAGCGCGGCATTGGCGGTGTCGCGGCCGTCGCCCATGAAGCCGATCGGGATGCGTTTTTGCCGCGCGGCGAGCAGCGCCTCGACGTCGCCGCCGGCGCGCTGCTTGGCCAGGCGCGCCTCCACCATCGGTGTGTGCAATTGTCCTGGCACCACGGTGTTCACGCGGATGCCCTTGGCGGCATATTCGACTGCAACCACGCGCGAGAGCTGGATGACGCCGGCCTTGGTGGCGGCGTAGCCGACTTGCGCCGCGCCGGTCCAGCGCAGGCCGGAGGTCGAGGCCACGTTGACGATGGCGCCGGCGCGCTGTCGCTCCATCACCGGCAGCACGTATTTCAAGGTGAGGAACACGCTTTTTAGATTGTAGTCGACTTGCGCATCCCATACCTCCTCGCTCATCTCCACCGGTCCGCCGCGCGCCGAGCCACCGACATTATTGATCAGCACGTCGATGCGGCCGTAGCGCGCGAGGCAGGCTTCGACCATGGCCTTGATCGAGGCGCTGTCGGTGACGTCGCAATGCTGCACTTCGATGTCACCACCAACCGCCTTCACGCGTTCTACCGTCTCGGCGGTGGCCTCGAGATTACGGTCGACCGCGAAAATCCTGGCGCCTTCCTCGGCGAAGCGCACGCAGGTGGCGCGGCCGTTGCCCCAGCCGGGGCCGACCGAGCCGGCGCCGGTGACGATGGCGACCCGGTTCTGCAAGCGTCCGCTCATGGCTTTATCTCCTTCGTGCCGAAGCCGTAGAAGCGCTGCGGGTTGTCCACCATGAGCGCTTGGCGTTCGGCTTCGCTCGGCGCCATCTCGGCGATGAGGTCGACCAGCAGGCCGTCGTCCGGCACCGGCGGCTGATGATTGGGATGCGGAAAATCGGTGCCCCAGACGCAGCGGTCACCGAACTCG
>JAKAMD010000135.1 GCA_021823875.1 Pseudomonadota bacterium
CGGTACAGATAGCGAAGGGTGGCAATGCTTTTTGTTATCCAGAATATATTGATCGGGAGATGCACCGGTTGTTCGACGGACTTGCCGAACAAAAGTATCTTCGCGGGCTAAGTGCTGATGACTTCGCGACAAAGGCAGCTCATTTCCTGGCCGAACTCAATGCCATTCATGCCTTCCGCGAAAGAAACGGCCGCACGCAGCTCTCCTTCCTTGCCTTGCTCGCCGAGCAATCTCGGCATCCGCTTCACCTAGAACGGCTTGACCCCCAGGATATCTTGAGAGCGATCATCAAGAGTTTTGGTGGCAACGAGGCGCCGCTACGCGCAGTAGTCAGGCGCCTCGTCGACTAGCTGTCAGAAATCCATTTCCAGCGTGTAGAGACCGCCGCTGAAGCGGTCGACGGTGTAGACAATCTGCCGGTCGTCGACGAACACGTCGTTAAGCTGGATCGAGCCCGCCGGCGTGCCCTTGGGCGGCGGCGGCACGAAGGTGGCGATCTCCTTCGGCTGGTAGGCATTGGAAATGTCGTAGGCGCGCAGGCCGCCGTTGAAGAAGGTGCCGACGACGACCTGGTCCGACTTCCAGGCGCCGGGCACCGGCGTATTCTCGAAGATGTTGTGCGCGCCGAAACGGCCGCCGCGGTTCTTGTAGGCGTCGACCGGCGGCATCGGGCAGGTGGCGATCGACACCGGATTGGTCTCGTCGCGGTTGTCGAGGATCCAGATCAGCTTCGGCCAGTCCTTGGCGTTGTTTTCGGTCGACTCGTCGGTCACCAGCATCAGGTTGCGCTCGAACAGCGGCACCACGGTATGCATGAAGCCGCTGTAGGGCGGCGAATTGGTCCAGTGCGAGATCGGCTTCGGGTTCGCCTTGTCGGAAATGTCCATGATGAACATGCCACCGTCGATATAGGCGAGGTAGCATCGGTCGGGCCGCTGCGGATAGACGTTGGTGTTGTGCGCGCGATAGCCCTTGTCGATCGGATGACGCGGCGGCGGCGGCTCCTTGTCGCCGGCGCGCGTGCCCGGATACCACCAGCGTCCGGCTTCCACCGGCTTGGAGGGATTGCGCACGTCGATGCAGCGGTAGCATTGGTCGTCGTTCGGGTTGCTCGGCGTGAAGTCGGGCGCGCCGGAGGCCATGTGCACGTATTGGCCGTCGCAGAACCAGAGCTGGTGCACGCCACGTGAATGCTGGCCCGAGCAATCGAAGAACCCGATCGAGCGCGGATTTTCCGGCACCGAAATGTCGAACAGCTCGAGCCCGGCCGGCTGCTGGCCTTTCTTCTGCGTCTGATAGGCAACCGCCATGATGTCGCCGGCGGTTTCCAGCGAGTTCGAGCGCATATGAGGCTGCGGCAGGTTGGTCTGCACGATGACCTTCGGATTGCGCGGGTCGGAGACGTCGACGGCGGTGAAATTCTTCGGCGCGCTTTCGTGCGCCAGCCAGATGATGCGCCGGCCGTCCTTGGCGAGCTGCATCGACATGCCCTCACCCATGCCGCCGAAGCCGCCCAGATCGTTCTGGGCGAGCAGCTTGAAATTCCAGGTGACGGGCTCGTAACCCTTGGTGAGCGGGTCGTTGGCAGCCGACATAGGCGTCTCCGATGCATTGGTGGAGTTGAAAGGCCGGCGCGGAATGCGCCGGCCCGGGTGTCAGTTCATGCGGTCAGGCGCTTATCCCATGGCCTTCTTCAAGAAATCCTTGCGGAAGGCGGTGTTCCAGTCGGGCGCCTTCTTGATCTTCTTGGCCTTGATCAGCACCTCGGCGTGGTGCTGCATATAGGGATCGAGATCGGCCGGCCAGCCCGGATCGACTTCGACCCGCCCCAGCGCCTTGGCGAAGGTGCCCTTGGACATCTTGTAGCCCTTGGAGGTGTAGAACTTGTAGACCGTTTCCGACACCTTGTCATACTCGGTCTTGAACTGCTTGGCGCATTCCAGCCAGGCTTTGAGATAGGCCACGACGGTGTCCGGATTCTTGTCGACGAATTCCGGCGTCGCCGCCATGAACACCGGCAGCTTGTCGAACGAGTAGAAGTCGACCAGCGTATTGGCGATGCCCTCGTCCTCCGCAATGGCGTTGTAGGGCTCGACGCAGACCATGGCGTCCACGGTCTTGGCGGCCATGGCGGACACCATGTCGTTCACGTTGGTGCGGATTTCCTGGTAGTCGCCCTTGTGCAGGCCGGCCTTGGTGGCGATCTGATCGACGAAGATGTTGCCGATCGACGAGCCGGTCTGGTTGGCCACCTTCTTGCCGCGCAGCTGCTCCACTTTGGTGATGCCGAGGTCCTTGCGCGCCATCACGCGCGCGGTCTTGCCGACATTTTCGATCTTGGCGATCGCCACTAGGCCGCCCTTGGCGTTGCCGATGATGAAGGAGGGGCCGGCAAAGGTGCCGAGGTCCACCTGGCGGGCCACCATCTGCTGCATGGTCAGGTTGCCCGATGGCACCCCAAAGTCTTGGAACTTGATGCCGTTCTTCTCCAGCAGGCCGGAGTGCATCAGGTAGTAGGTCGGCATGCCCCACATGTTGGTCTGATAGCCCTGGCGGATCTCCGCCATTGCTGCCTGCGACGGCCGCACGCCGAGGCCTGCCGCCAAGAGGCCGCCACCGGTCAACGCCAGTGTGTGACGGCGCGAAATAGGCTTGTTCCAGATCGTCATCGCTCATCCTCCCTTTTGATCGATAATTTCAGTCACGCCGGAACCGGCATGATGCGCTGGCTTTTCGTCGCCAGCATCAAGCGTTTCCCTACCCGTTGGTCTGCATGTCGTCACCGCCGGCCTCGTGGCCGAGATGATGCAGCAGCTTCTTCTGCCACTCGACGAATTCCGCGCTCAACGGATCGCGCGGACGCTCGAGTGGTATCTTGACTTCCAGCTTCACCGTGCCGGGATGCGGCGACATCACGATCACGCGGTCCGCCAGATATACGGCCTCCGCCACATTGTGGGTCACGTAGATCACGGTCTTTCGGGTCTCCCGCCACACATCGGCGAGCAGCCGCTGCATGTCGTCGCGGGTGAGCGCGTCGAGCGCGGCGAACGGCTCGTCCATCAGCAGCACCGCGGGATTGTAGGCCAGCGCGCGCGCGATGGCGACCCGCTGCTGCATGCCGCCCGACAGGTGGTGCGGATAGGAGGCGGTGAACTTTTCCAGTTTCACCAGGCGCAATTGCTCGCGGGCGATTTTTTCGCGCTCCTCCTTCGGCACGCCCTTCATCTCCAGCCCGAACGAGACGTTGCCGAGCGCGGTACGCCAGGGGAAGAGCTGGGCGAAATCCTGGAACACCACGCCGCGGTCCATGCCTTGCCCGGTCACCGGCTTGCCGTCGATGCGAATCTCGCCGGACGCCGGCTTCAGGAAGCCGGCGATGATGTTGAGCAAGGTCGACTTGCCGCAGCCGGAGGGGCCGACGATGCAGACGAATTCGGACGGCGCAATGGTGAAGCTGACGTCCTTGACGCCCTGCACCTTGCCGCCGGGCGTGTCGTAGTTCAGCGTCACATCGCGAATTTCGATCGGGAGCATTCTTGGTTTCCGTCTCTCGTTATTTGCTTTTTTGCGCCACGTTCCAGCGGGCCGGCCGCTTTTCCCGGAACGCCGCGAAGCCTTCCGCCGCTTCCGCCGATTGACGCTTGGCGGCATGCGCCTCGACCAGCGCGCTGAACGCCGCCTCGTCGAGATGGCTCCAGGCCGAGCGCAGCGCGCACAGCTTGGTCTGCGACACCGCCTGCGGCCCGTTGCTCAACAGCGCGCTGACGATGCGTTCGCCGGCCGCTTCCAGTTCGGCGAGCGGCACCACCTCGTGTACCAGGCCGATGCGCAAGGCTTCCTGCGCGTCGAAGCGCTCGCCGGTGAGCGCGTAGCGGCGCACTTGGCGCAGGCCGATGGCGTCGTTGAGCTGCGGGATGATGATGGTGCCGGCGACGCCGATCTTCACCTCGGCGATGGAGAACGCGGCATTGTCGGCGGCGATTACGATATCGCAGGCCGAGATGATGCCGGTGCCGCCGCCGAAGCAGGCGCCCTGCACCAGCGCCACCGTCGGCACCGGCAACAGGTTGAGCCGCTGCACCGCGTCCGCCGTCATGCGCGAGGCGTCGAGGTTCTGCTGCGGCGAGGAGCGGCGCACCGCGTCGAGCCAGTTGATGTCGGCGCCGGCCTGGAAATTCTTGCCCTTGCCGGCGATCACCACCGCGCGCAGGTCCTGGCCCGCGAGCGCGTCATAGGTCGCGAGCAGGCCGGCGATCAGATCGCCGTTATAGGCATTGTAGACCTCCGGCCGATTGAGCGTGACATAGGCCACCCCGCGCACGTCGACGCTGCACAGAACCGGACTGCTCGTCGTTTCGGTCATGCGCTAACCCTTGACCATGCGCACCATGCCCCAGCGCTGCACGGTGGCGCGTTCGATCGAGCCGAACACCACGCGCTCGAACACGAAACCGATGATCCCGATCACCACGATCGAGGCCATCATGATGTCGGCCTGCAGGAATTGCTCGGCGTCGAAGATTACCCAGCCGAGACCCCAGTCGGAGGCCGCGATCATCTCGGCGCCTACCACCGCGATCCAGGCGCGCAAGAAGCCTTGCCGCATGCCGGTGATGATGAAAGGGGAGGCGCCCGGAATAATCACCTTCCAGAACAGCTTGTGCTCGTCGGCGCCCATGGCGCCGGCCGCGCGCAGCCATAGCGGATTGACCGAGCGCACCCCCGACCATGTGTTGAACAGGATTGGAAAGGTGGCACCATAGAAAACGACCAGCACGGTGGTGGTATTGCCGATGCCGAACCACAGCATGAACATCGGCACCAGCGCGAAGGACGGGATCGGCATCAGCGCAGAGACCAGCGGCAGAAAGAAATTCTCCACCGGCTTGAAGCGCGCCATCAGGATGCCGAGCGGTACGCCCACCGTCATCGCCAGCGAGAAGCCGAACAGCACGCGGAACAAAGTGGCGCCGGCGTGCTCGAACATGCTGCCGTCGGCGAGCATGCCGTACAGCGTGCGCGCGATAGTCTGGATCGTCGGCAGCAACACGCGCGGAAACAGGCCGCTGTAGGCTACGCCCTCGTAGAACGCCGCCAGCGCCGCCACGGCAATGACGCCGCGGATGATCGAGCGCCTGCGCTGTGTCTGTTCGGGGGTCATCCCAGCGACTCCACCATGCCCCAGCGCACCACCGTGTAGCGCTCGATCTGTTGGAACACGAATTTCTCCAACGTCAAGCCGATCACGGCGATCACGAAAACGCCGGCCATCATGGCGTCGGTATTGAGGAATTCGCGCGCGCCGAAGATCAGCCAGCCGAGCCCCCAGTTCACGGAAGCCAGCATCTCCACCGCGATCAGGATGCGCCAAGCCTGCGCCAGCCCGAGCCGCAGGCCGGTTAGGATATAGGGCAGGGCGCCCGGCAGCACCACGAGACGGAACATGCGTCGGTTGTCGGCGCCGAGCGCCTGCGCCGAGCGCAGCCAGATTTCCTTCACCGCCTTCACCCCGGTCCAGGAATTGTACATCACCGGAAACATCGAGACGAAGCCGACCAGCATGATGACGGTGAATTCGCCCGACCCGAACCAGAGCAGGAACAGCGGCGTGTAGGCGAGGCCGGGGATCGGCGCCAGGATCGACACCAGCGGCAGGCAGATGTCCTCGGTTCGCCGCGAGCGGCCCATCAACACGCCGAGGGTTACGCCGACAATGGCCGCGATACCAAATCCCGTCACCAGGCGCAGCACGGTCTCGATGGCGTGGTGCGGCAGGATGCCGGCGGCGGTGAGATCGACGAAGGCGTGCGCCGCATCTCCCAGGGTGGGGAACAGCTTGCGCGGAAAAATCCCCGAGCGGGCGACGATCTCCCAGAACGTGCCCACCACCAGAAAGGGGAAGGCGTTGCGCGCGAAAACGCGCAGGCGTTCCGCCATGCGCGTCTCCGGCGCCGGGCTCACGGGTATGCTGACGGCTTCCTGCATGGTGCCGAGCGGGCTTCCTCCAATCTATCGTGGGGCATAGCACCCCGCGGGCCTCTTGATCGGGCCATTGTTGCCGGTGTCTTGCTCCGGCGTGCGGGTCAGGATAATGCCCCTTCACGGCTTACCACAAGCACGCGTCGGGAGAGTTATCGTCAATGTCGCGCCCAGGGCCTATGCGCCTTTGGCGCTGGTAGAAAGACGAAAGAACGGCTAAAGCCCGCCGCACCGCCATCCGGGCGGGGTGAGGGCTGTCGCCAGGGGAGTGTTTCGCAATGTCGAAGAATGCACAAAAGATCGGCTGGATCGGTGCCGGGCGCATGGGCACGCCCATGGCCGATCGTCTGCTGAAGGCCGGCTATGATGTATCGATTTGGAACCGGACTCGCGCCAAGGCCGAGCCGCTCGCCGCCTCTGGTGGCAAGATTGTCGATAAGCTTTCCGATCTTGCCGGCTGCGACGTGTTGTTCTCCATCGTTTCCACCGGCAAGGACCTCGATCAGGTCCTTTTCGGCAAGGACGGCGTTGCTTCCGCCGGCAAGCTGCCGCCGGTTGTCGTCGATTGCTCGACCATCTCGGTTGAGGAATCCGTCTCCATCCGCGAACGCCTGAAGAAGAGCGGCAGCGATTTCGTCGCCGCGCCGGTGTCCGGCAACGCCAAGGTGATCAAGGCGGGCCGGCTGTCGGCGGTGCTGTCGGGCGTGGAAGCCGCCGCCAAGGTGGCCCAGCCGCTGATGGAAGTGATTGCGCCGCAGGGCGTCTCTTACGTGGGCGAGGGCGAGCTCGCGCGCGTGTGCAAGATCGCGCACAACGTCATGCTCGGCGTCGTCATCGAGAACCTGATCGAGATCACGCTCTTGGTGAACAAGATGGGCGTGCCGCGCCACGCCTTCCTCGCCTTCCTCAACAACGGCGTCATGGGCTCGATGTTCACCCGCTACAAGTCGCCGGCGCTGGTCAATCTCGACTGGACCACCACCTTCACGCCCGAGCTGCTGCGCAAGGATCTCGATCTCGGCCTCGAGCTCGGCCGCGAGATGGACGTGCCGATGCCGGTGACGGCGGCCACCCGCGAAGTGCTGCAAACGCATTTCGGCGCCGCCATGCTGCAGAAGAATCCGGAAGAATACATTCAGAAGGATTTTGCCGCGCTGGCCGAGACCATGGCGCTTGCCGCCGGCATGAAGCTCACGCCCGAGAACAAGGACGTGCCCACCGGGCTGGAGCACTAGCGACGGCAGGCATCCCCGAATAAGCGGGCTTGAGAAGAAAAAAGGGGGCCGCTTGCGCGGCCCCTTGTGCGTAAGGTGGAGGATTCCGCGACCGATTAGAGGAAAGGGAGGTGTCGGCCACGGCGCACACGTAACAGTGAAGCGGCCGCAGCGTGCAATCACAAGTAAATTGGACATAAAATAAGAAGTGGATTTTTAGGCCGCGGCTGTCGCATCCTTTGCGAAAAGTTGCGCCGTTGTTGCGCCACCAGACGTCACGGGAGGAGTTGCGAATGGCCTTCAAGCTCTACAACGCGCCGCAATCGACCTGCAGCCAGCGCGTGCGCTTCGTGTTCAACACCAAAGGGCTTCCTTTCGAGGAGGTGAAGCTCAATCTCCTGGAAGGCGACCAGCTCAAGCCGGACTATCTCAAGCTCAATCCCAACGGCGTGGTGCCCACCCTCGACCATGATGGGCAGATCGTCATCGACTCCACCGTCATCACCGAATATCTCGATGAGATTGAGCCGGAGCAGAGTTTCACCCCGGAGGATCCGGTCAAGCGCGCAGCGATGCGCACGCTCATGCATTTTGCCGACGAGATGCCGGCCGCCGCGGTGCGGGTGCCGACCTTCAACCTCGCCTTCCTGCCCAGCTTCCAGAAAATGAGCCGCGAGGACTTCGTCGCGTTCGCCGAGTCGAAACCGCTGCGCCGCGAGTTCATGCTGGCCATGGGACAGACCGGCTTCCCGCAAAGCGAGATGGACGCCGCGCTCAAGCGTCTGCGCCGCAGCTACGAGCGCATGGACGCCGAGATCGAGAAGAGCGGCGGGCCATGGCTGCTCGGCAAGGAGATCTCGCTCGCCGACGTGACGATCATGCCGGCGCTGGTGCGCATGCATGATCTCGGCATGGTCGATTGGCAGGACCTGCCGCGCGTCGTCACCTGGTTCGACAACATCCGCGCGCACCCGGCCTTCAAGCCGACCTTCTATCCCGGCTCATTGGTGAGCGAGCGCTTCCCGCATCTCAGGGAGCGGCAGGCCAAGGCGGGATAGCGCCGGCGTCGCGCTTTCTGCGCTCAGGCCGCGACGGTCGCGGCCTGATCCGCCTTGCCGCTGATCAGATCGAGATGGCTCTGCATGGCCATGGCATCGAGCGAGCGCAAGGGCAGATTGCGGAAGATGCCGATGCGCTTGGTCAGCATGCGGAACGTGACGGCATAGGCCAGCTCGATCTCCGATATGCTGCCTTCGGTCTTGGCCGGGTTGTCGATTTCCCAATGCGCGAAGAATGGCTCGCCGTTCCACACCGAGCGCGGCAACAGCGTGGCGTGGTCGCACACCGTGAAAATGAATTCGAAGGTCGGCGCGCTGTCGCCGGTCAGTTCGCTCCAGTCTTTCGGACGCAAACCCTCGGTAACGAACTCCAGCCGCGTGAGCAGGTTGGTCACATGCGGGT